>NZ_DAMBJX010000072.1:7360-12616 GCF_032067225.1 Brevundimonas vesicularis
CGATGGCCTTGGTCGCGACGGGCTTCTCGGCCTCGACCTCCTCCTCGGCCTTTTCCTCGACGGCGGCGTCCTCGGCGATGACGACGTTGGGCGGCGGGGCCACGGCGACCGGAGAGCGCGGAGCCGGCGCGCCCGCGGGCGGCGTCTCGGTCGGCACAGACGGCTGGGCCGGCGTCGTGCGCAGAATGTCGCCGATCGGATCCTGGACCGGACGCGCATCGCGCGGCGCGTCCTGAAGCACGCTGGCGGTCACCGCGCCCGCGCTCAGCACGGCCGCGACGGACGCCGCGCCCAACAGGATGCGGCGGATTTTCACTCGGGCGTCCAGGCCTGATAGTCGCCGGTCGCGGCCGGGCGCTTGGCGTCGCCGGCCAGCGAGCCGGGCGGACGCCAGGCCAGGGGCGTGCCGGTCAGATTGGGTAGGTGCTCCTTCTCCCAGGCGCGACGCGGCAGCGGCTGCTCGGTCGGCGGCTGGTCGAAGGTGTAGTGCAGCCAGCCGTGCCAGTCGGGCGTCACCTTGGACGCCTCGGCATAGCCGTCATAGATGACCCAGCGACGCTTGCGGCCGTCGTAGCTGACGTTGTCGCGGCTCTCGTAATAGCGATTGCCGTTCTCGTCCTGGCCGACGAAGCGACCGCGCTTGGCGATGGTGAACCGGGTGCCGATCGTGGCGCCCTCCCACCAGCCGAAAATCTTGCTCAACACGTCGTGGAATCCAACCGTAAGGGGTCGCCGGAAAGGGAGGCGGCGTCTGGTGCGGATCATAGAAACCCACGCCCTCTTCGTCCAGCGTTCAAGCGACTTGCGGTGAATCGATATCTTGTGGGCAAACCTGCCCAGCGACACCAGATGTATTGGCTAAGGCGCGTGCGCATCCTAGGCTCGGCCGAACCTTTCGGAGAGACGCCGCCATGCGCTTTCAATCCGGCTTCGCCGCTCGCGCCGACCGAGTCGCGATGGAGACCCGCGCCATCGAGCGCCCATCCGGCGTGCAACAGGTCCTGGCCCCCGCCGGCTGGTCCGATGTCCGGATCGAGGCTTGGTTGGACTGGGTCGAGGCGGAAGGGTTCGCAACGTCCCTGTCGGGCGACTGGCTGAACGGCGGCGTCGACGCCTGGGCCGAGCGGCTGGCGGCGACGGTTGTAACCGAGGGCGTGTTCGACCGGGCTGAAGCCGCCGCGTTCGTCGAGGAGCTGTCCGGCGCCTTCAGGCTGGGCCTGGCGGCGCCGGCGGCGTCTGGCCCTGCGGCTGTCGGCGTCGTCGATCTGAACGACCCCGGCGCCGCAGCGCGATTGAAGGGGCACGCCGGACGGCGCGCGGCCGCGCGTCTGGGCGCCCAGGCGGCCGACGCCTTGGCCGAGGCGCTGGCGGGCGTGGCCGATGCGGTCGATCGCTGCGAAGGCCCGCGCGGCGACTGCCGCGACCCTTCGCGCAATCCGGCCCTGGGCCGTGCGGCGGCCCTGGCGCGGCGGTGCGGCGCCAGCGACGCCGATATCCTGAGAGCCATCGACGGCGAACGGCCCGCAATGACCCTGGAGCCGATGGTCGAAGGCGCGCCTCTGGTCGCCCTGGCGGACCGGACCCAGATCGCGGCGGGCGCGCCCGAGGCTTTGCTGGCGGCCAAGGCGGCGCTGGACGGCGGCTTGATCGTCGCCTTCGACCCGCACGATGCGGAGACCGCGACGGCGCAGACCGCGCGGGCTTTGATCGACCTAGGCGCCGTCCTTGCTCTCGACGGAGACATGGCCACCAATCTGGTGGATCTGACCCGCCTGCTGACGGTGGCGCTGGACCTACGGTCCACGCAGCCCGGCCTCATCGCGCTGGGACTGGACGGCCTGCTGCAGGCCTTCGCGGCTGACGACGACCGCAGGTCTCAGGCGCGGACGTTCGCGGAACTGGTCGCGGCGACGGCGGCGATGACCTCGGCCGAACTGGCGAGCTTGCGTGGCCCCTGCCCCGACTGGGAAGACCCGGAGAAGCCGCGTCGCCATTCGGCCATCGGCCTGTTCGTCGACGATGCGGAGGCGCGGCTGCGGCTGGGCCTGGGTCGCGTCGCGGCGATCGACGTGTTCCAGACGGCCGATGGCGAGATCGGTCGCCGGCTGCACCCCGCGCTTGCCTCGGCCATCACGGCGGCGGGCGGCGATGTCGAGGCAGCGGAGCGGTGGACCTTCGGTCGTCGCACCCTGGTCGAGGCGCCAGGCATCGACCACACAGCCTTGCGCGCCCTGGGCTTCACCGACATCGAACTGGCCGCCATCGAGACCGCCTTGGGCTGGGCCGAGGATTTCGACACGGTCTTCGCCGCCCCCGTCTTGGACCCCGGCTTCATCCGCGACGTCCTGGGCGTGGAAGACGGCGATGGTCTGCTGCTGACCCTGCTGGGCGTGTCGGAAGAGGCGGAGACGGCGGCGACGCGCTGGGTCTTCGGTCATGGCGATCTGCGCGACTGGCCCGAGGCGCCGGGCAGCGTCGCCGCCCTGCTGGCCGATCCGGCGGCGGCGGCGGCCGAGCTGCGGCGCGCCGTCGAGCCGTTCAGCGACATGCCGGACCTCGCGATCGAATCGATGGACTGGCGCACGACCTCCACCCAGGCCGCGCGCCTGTTGAGCCAGGGGGCCCTGGACGGCCGTCGCGCCCTTCGCCTGTCGCGCGCCGCGCCGCCCGCCGGCCCGCTGCTGTCCCTGCCGCCGCTCGACGCCGTCCGCCCTGAACCTGCCCGCGAAGCGCCCCGCCCGGCTCCGACGGAACGGGTCGTCGAACGCGTGGTCGAGCGCGAACGCGCGCGCCGCAAACTGCCCGACCGGCGCAAGGGCTATATCCAGAAGGCCGCCGTCGGGGGCCACAAGGTTTATATCCACACCGGCGAATACGAAGACGGCGAACTGGGTGAGATCTTCATCGACATGCACAAGGAAGGCGCCGCCTTCCGCAGCCTGATGAACAACTTCGCCATCGCCATCTCGATCGGCCTGCAATACGGCGTGCCGCTGGACGAGTTCGTGGACGCCTTCGTCTTCACCCGGTTCGAGCCGGCCGGCCGCGTCACCGGCAACGATTCGATCAAGTCGGCGACCTCGATCCTGGACTACATCTTCCGCGAACTGGGCGTCTCCTATCTGGACCGCGTCGAGTTGGCCAACGCCGGGACCGAAGACCTGAACGCGGACGGACTGGGGGACGGTAAACCCGACGCCAACGCGGCCGTGCCCGCCGCCCGCTTCATCTCCAAAGGGTTCGCGCGCGGTTCTGCGCCCGACAATCTGGTCGTCCTGCCCTTCGGCAAGAAGGGCGAGCCGGAAGCCCGCGCCGCCGCCAACAGCGAGGCCGTCGCCTGTCCCGCCTGCGGCGATTTTAGCCTGCAACAACGCGGCGCGGCCTGGGTGTGCGACACCTGCGGGGCGGCCCCAGCGCTGAAAGGCGGCGATCAGGGCTAGGTTAAGGGTTATGGCCTAGGGTTTGCTGACAGACGATCGAACGTCGGAGCCCGGTCCATGAAACGCACACTTTCCCTCGGCCTGATCGCCGCCCTGCTGGCCGTCGCAGCGCCTGCGCTGGCCCAGAACGCGGGTCAGATCGCCAGCGTGCGGCGCGGCGCCTCCTGCGCCGGTTGCAATCTTTTTCAGGGCGACTTTTCCGGGCTGGAGGCGCGGGGCCTGAACCTGGCCGGCTCACGCCTGCGTCAGGCGGACCTGAGCCTCAGCGTCATGAACCGCACGCGATTTTCCAACACCGACATGCGTGACGTCGAAGCCTATGGCGGCGTTTTCTCGGGCTCGAACTTTTCGCGCGCCAATCTGACCAACGCCAGCTTCGTCGGCGCCTATCTGGAGGGCGCCAGCTTCGCCGGCGCGACCCTGTCGGGGACCAATCTGTCGGGCGCCCAGCTGGCGCGAGCCACCGGCCTGACTCAGGGCCAGCTGAACCAAGCGTGCGGCGACGGCTCCACCGTCCTGCCTCGGGGCTTGCGCATTCCGGCCTGCTGAGCGGCGCCGACCTTGCCTCGATTTCATGAAGTTACCTCGATTTAAGTAGGTGCGGCGGGGGTTTCGAGGCATTCAGAGTGCGTGAAACAGATCGCTGAACATATCCGGGTCCGCCCCACATTGGCTCTGCTGACGCTGGGAATAGCGCTCGCCGCCTCGCCCGCCTTCGCCGGGGTCGAGATGTCGATGCAGGACCGCGACGTGGCCCGTTCGGTGTCGCTGGGCGGATCGTGCAATCGCTGCGAACTGTCCGGCCGCAATCTGTCGGGCGCCACTTTCACCGGCGCCAGCTTCATGAACGCCACCCTGGTCGGCGCCAATCTGCGCGGCGCCGAAATGATGGGCTCCAACTTCACCGGCAGCGATTTCAGTCGCGCCAACATGGGCGGGGTCGAGATCGTCGGCGCCAACTTCACCTCCGCCAACTTCACCGGGGCGCAAATCAACGGCGCCGAGGCGCAAGGATCGTCCTTCGTTCGCGCCAACCTGACCCGCGCCAATCTTTCGGGCAGCGAGATGCACGGGGTCAACTTCACCGGCGCCACCCTGGCCGGAACCAACTTCTCCAACTCGGAACTGTTTGCCGCCACACTGGCCAATGTCCGGGCGTTGGGCGCCAACTTCGCCAGCGCCGAGGTCACGGCCTCGAACCTTTCGGGCGGCGATTTCTCCAACGCGGACTTTTCGAACGCCAGCCTGGATGGGGCGCGATTGACCGGCGGCAGCTTCTCGCGCGCCGACTTCTCCAACGCCTCGCTGCGTCGAACCGACATTCGCGGCGCCGACCTGTCTGGCGCGCGAGGCCTGACGCAGGACCAGATCAGCGAAGCCTGCGGCGACGGCTCGACCCGCCTGCCCGGCCGCCTTTCGCCCCAGTCCTGCCGCAGCAGTTCTATTCGCATCGTCCGCGCAGCGCCCACGCCGCCGGTCCCGCCTCGCGTGCGCAACCTGGTCAACGCCGAAAACTAGGCCGTCCGCCTCGGATTCTTCCTCCGGGACTGCCCCGCATTTCAGGTCAGACCGCGCTACGGACACCAAAGGCCTTGGCCTGCGGCGCACCCCGATCCAACTCGGATCTCCTACGAGCGCCTCTTGCGATCTGCGGATAGCCCCCACAGCAAAACGGCCCCCGGATTGCTCCGGGGGCCGTTCTGTTACGTACTGTATCTTTCGGCCTATGCGCGCCTCATGGAGGCGCGCGGCTTGAGGCCGGGTCTTCTTACTCGACGATCTTGGCCACGACGCCGGCGCCGACGGTGCGGCCGCC
>NZ_DAMBJX010000073.1:0-12344 GCF_032067225.1 Brevundimonas vesicularis
CGCCCCGGCGAAACTCTCGCCAAAGCCCCAAAAGGTGGCGACGGCCATGGCTAGTCCTGCGGCGACGATGAACTGTTTGGCCGTCACGCCGCGTACGAACTCGTCGCTCTCGCGCATCAGCGCCAGGGTCGCCCAAATCTGCCCGATCACCGGCGCCGACACCGCCGCCGCCAGGACCCAGGCCGCCGGCTTGCCCATCAGATCGTCGAACGCGTCGGTCGTCATCATCGCGACGCAGATCGCGACGTACGGCACGGAGAAGGCCATCGTGCGGACGATGTAGCGTCGATGCGCAGGCGTTCCGGTCTTCCAGGCGGTGAACATGTCGGCTCTCCTTGTGTAAGGACAACCTGACACTGATCGAATGTCATGTCAACCTGACTTTTTGTCAGGCGTTCCCAACATTTCTCCGTTGCTTTTCCAGACGCGCGTCAGAGGCTAGACTTACCCCATGTCCGCCGCCCCACGCATCGCCCCGTCGGCCCTGTTCACGCGTCAGGAGTGGGCGCCGTACCAGATACGCTCGGACTGGGTCGGCCCGCTGCTTGTGGCTCACTGCTGGGCCGTGATCGCCCTGGCCGTGATCGCGGCCGTCGTGATCCCATGGCTGATCCCGCTGTGCGTCATGATCGTCGGCACGCGTCAGTTGGGTCTGGCCATTCTGATGCACGAAGCGGCGCATGGCGGCCTTTCGAGGTCGAACCGCCTGAACGACTTTCTCGGCCATTGGCTATGCGCCGTGCCGATCGGCGCCAGCCTGAAGGCCTATCGCCCCTATCATCTGACGCATCATCGCTTCGCCCAGCAGGCTGAGGATCCCGATCTGATGCTGTCGGCGCCGTTTCCCGTCAGCCCGGCCTCGCTGCGCCGCAAGCTGATCCGCGACCTGACGGGCCAGACCTTCTTCAAGCAGCGGGTCCTGCTGCCGCTAGCCCAAGCGCACGCGCGCTCAAGCAGCCCAAGGGGCGATAGCACAAAAGGAATGAACGACAGCGCCCATGATTACGAGTCGATCGTGACGGGCCGATCCGTACTGCCCTTCTACGCCTTCAACGCGGTCCTGCTGGCGGGCTTCATCGCCGCTGGTGTCTGGTGGGCCTTTTTCGTGTTGTGGCTGCTGCCGATGGCGACATGGTTTCCGATGGTGACGCGCCTGCGAAACATCGCCGAACACGCCTGCGTCGAAGGTTCGTCGAACAATCCCTTTCGCGCCGCTCGAACTACCCAGGCCAGCCTGTGGGAACGCGCCTTCATCGCGCCCTACTGGGTCAACTTCCACGCCGAGCACCACCTGTTCATGCATGTGCCCTGCTGGAAGCTGCCGCGCCTCCACCGCGCCATCCATGCGAAGCCGCAAGCCGAGGCCATGGAGGTCGCACCCGGCTATGCCAGCGTGCTGAAGGCTGTTACGCGCCAGCCGGAATGACCTTCCTCGATCCCGCCGCCTTCATCCGCGACAACACGCGGCTTCAGCCCGTGCCGCACGCGCCGGAGATTTCTTTGTGGCTGGCCGACGAGATCACGCCCATCTGGCGGCTGACGGAAGAAGAACTGGGCGAAATGGGCGTGCCGCCGCCCTTCTGGGCCTTCGCCTGGGCCGGCGGACAGGCGCTGAGCCGGTATCTGTTGGATCATCCGCAGGAGATCGCCGGCAAGCGCGTCTTGGACTTCGCAGCCGGTTCGGGCCTGGTCGGCGTGGCGGCGATGCAGGCGGGGGCGACCCATGTCCTGTGCGCCGACATCGATCCCTTCTGCCAAGCCGCGGTCGCCGCCAATGCGACGGCGAACGGCGTGACGCTGGACTTCACCCAGGCCAATCTGCTGGACGCCGCCCCGCCGGATGTGGACGTCATCTGCGCGGGCGACATCTGCTACGAGCGCCCGATGACCGACGCCGTTCTGGCCTGGCTGGCCCAGGCCCGCGCCAGGGGCACGCGTGTCCTGATCGGCGATCCGGGACGCACATATTTCCCGCGCACGGGCCTGGATTTTCTGGCCGAGTACCGCGTCCCGACCTCGCGCGAACTGGAGGACCAGGAAATCAAGCGGTCCTCCGTCTGGGCGATGCCTTAAGCTGCAGCCTGACCTTCGTGGCGGCCTTCGGCGAACTCCTCGATCATCTTGGCGTTGAAGGCGGGAATGTCGTCGGGGCAGCGGCTGGTCACCAGGCCCTGATCCACCACCACCGCCTCATTGACCACATTGGCCCCGGCGTTCTTCAGGTCGGTGCGGATGCTTTCGAACGACGTCATCGTGCGCCCCTCGACCACGCCTGCCTCGATCAGCAGCCAGGGCGCGTGACAGATGGCGGCGACCGGCTTGCCGGCGTCGAAGAAGGCCCGAACGAACTTCACCGCGTCTTCGTCCGCCCGCAGCAGGTCCGGGTTCGCCACCCCGCCCGGCAACAGCAGGGCGGAATAGGTCGAGGCGTCGACCGCCGCCACCGCCTTGTCGGCCGTGACCTTGTCGCCCGGCGTCAGGTGGTCGAAGCCCTGGAACTCGCCGGCCTTCAGAGACACGATCTCGACCACCGCGCCCGCATCCTTCAGCGCCTTCAGCGGTTCATTCAGTTCGACCAGTTCGACGCCGTCGGTCGCCAGGATGGCGACGGTCTTGCCGGAAAGGGATTGGGCCATGAGGAATGCTCCGTTCGTAAAGGTGGTTCGGCGCGATGAACCCACGGCGCCTAAAAGGGTTGCGGCTCCGCTTGGCGGCGATGGCGCGCGTCCCCACATCGTGTCCATGCGATCGCTCCTGACCCTGACCGCCCTGTTGGCCGCTGCCGCCACACCGGCGTTGGCCCAGACCTATCCGCAGGCCGGCCGCCCCTATGGCGCCTATCCGGGCGGCGTCCCCGCCGCCATCGCCGACCAGCATCGCTACGAGAACGACCGTCTGCGTTCTCAGGCGCAGTCGAACGCGGACCAGGCGCGTCAACAGCAGATCGAAACCCAGCTTCGCCTGCGCACCATCGAAGGCGCACGCGAACCGAGCGTCACCCAGCCCTTGCCACCCCGCCCGCTCTACAGCCTCGAGCAGGAGCGGACCCTGCGCCAGTCCGCCGCCGAACGCCGCCAGCAGACGGCCCAGGGCATGAGCCAGATCGACAACTGGCTGGCCCGTTCGCAGTGAAGCGTCCAAACTCCAAACTGACGCATCCCTTCCCTTGCACCCGCGTTCCTGCCTAGCTTAACCAGGATCGGGCGGAGGATAGGGCATGCGCTGGCAGGGTGGACGGACAGGCGGCGGCGGCATCGAGGATCGGCGCGGGCTGGGCGGCGGCGCCATCGCTGGCGGCGGCCTGGGCGTCGGGGTGCTGGCCATCATCGGCTATCTGGTCTTCGGCATCGACCCATCCACCACGACTCAGCTCGCCAGCCAGTTCGGCGGCGTCGGCGCGGAGCAGCAGCAAGGTCAGACCGGCACGCCCAAGGATCAGGCGGGCCAGTTCGTCGATGTCATCGGCGGCAACATCAACGATGTCTGGGCGCAGAAGCTGAACGGCTATCAGCCGCCGAAGGTCGTGATCTACGAACAGGGTACGGGGACCGGCTGCGGCTATGGTCAGTCGGCCATGGGTCCCTTCTACTGCCCGACCGACAAGACCGTCTATCTCGACCTCGGCTTCTGGCAGGAGATGGAGAACAAGCTCGGGGCCTCCGGCGCCGACTTCGCCCGTGCCTATGTCATCGCGCACGAGTTCGGCCATCACGTCCAGACCCTGACCGGCACCTCGGATCAGGTTCGCCAGGCCCAACAGCGCGCCTCCGGTCAGGCCGAAGCCAATCAGTATTCGGTGGCGCTGGAGCTTCAAGCCGACTGCTACGCCGGCGTCTGGGCCCGGAACGCCTCGGCCGTTTCGAACGGTCAGGTCGCCCTGGATGCTGGCGAGTTCGAGGAAGGCATGAAGACCGCCCAGGCCATCGGCGACGACACCCTGCAACGGCGCAGCGGCGGCCGTGTCTCGCCCGAAAGCTTCACCCACGGATCCTCGGCTCAGCGCGTCGAATGGCTGCAGCGCGGCTATCAGTCGGGCGACCCGGCGTCCTGCGACACCTTCAGCGGCGCCTGACCACCGCTATCCTTCAAAACGATTGATTGACTGACGATGCACGACCGCGCCGGCACGACCGCACGCCCCGAAGACCTGATCGATCTCGACGCCCTGCTCGACGCCTATGAGACGACCCGGCCCGACATGGGCGATCCGCAGCAGCGGGTCGTCTTCGGCACCTCGGGCCACCGCGGCTCCAGCTTGGACGGCGCCTTCAACCAGGCGCACATCTTGGCCATCGCCCAGGCGATCGCCGAATACCGCGCGGCGCAGGGCGTCGACGGCCCCCTGTTTCTCGGTCGCGACACCCACGGCCTGTCCGAGCCCGCCTTCCGCACGACGCTGGAGGTGCTGATCGCCAACGGGGTCGAGGTGCTGATCGACGCCCGCGACGGCTTCACCCCTACGCCGGCCGTTTCGCACGCCATCCTGACCTACAACCGCACGGACAGCCGGCAGGCGGACGGCGTCCTGATCACCCCGTCGCACAATCCGCCGCGCGACGGGGGCATCAAATACAATCCCCCCTCCGGCGGCCCGGCCGGGGGCGAGGCTACATCCGCCATCGCCGCCCGCGCCAACCAGCTGATCGAAGGCGGCCTGACCGAGGTCCGTCGCGTCCCCTTCGCCCAGGCGCATGCGGCGGCGGGCCGGTTCGACTACCTGTCCGCCTATATCGACGACCTGCCCAACGTGCTGGACCTGGACGCCATCCGCAACGCCGGCGTCCGTATCGGCGCCGATCCTCTTGGCGGCGCGGCCGTGGCCTATTGGGGCGAGATCGCTGAGCGCCACCGACTGGACCTGACCGTCGTCAACGACGCCGTCGATCCGCGCTGGGCCTTCATGCCGCTGGACGCCGACGGCAAGATCCGCATGGACTGCTCATCTCCCAGCGCGATGGCCGGTCTGATCGGCATGATGAGGGGCGGCTCAGCCTATGACGTCGCCTTCGGCAACGACGCCGACGCGGATCGCCACGGCATCGTCACCCCCGACGCGGGCCTGATGAACCCCAACCATTTCCTGGCCACCGCCATCGCCTATCTGTTCGCGAACCGACCCGGCTGGGGCGCGGACGTGGCGGTGGGCAAGACCCTGGTCTCGTCATCGATCATCGACCGCGTCGTCGCCGGCCTGGGTCGCCGCCTGCTGGAAGTTCCCGTCGGCTTCAAACACTTCGTGCCAGGCCTCTTGGACGGAACCGTCGGCTTCGGCGGCGAGGAATCGGCCGGGGCCTCCTTCCTGCGCCACGACGGCACGGTGTGGACGACCGACAAGGACGGCATCCTCCTGTGCCTGCTGGCCGCCGAGATCCAGGCCCGCACCGGCCAGAGCGCCAGCCAACTCTACACTGGCCTGACCGACCAATACGGCGCTCCCGCCTACGCCCGCGTCGATGCTCCGGCCAATCGCACGGAAAAGGCCCGGCTTGCCGCGCTCAGCTCCTCGGATGTGTCCGCGACCACCCTGGCCGGTCAGCCGATCACCGACATTTTGACGAAGGCCCCCGGCAACGGCGAAGCCATCGGCGGGCTGAAGGTCGTCACCGCCGACGCCTGGTTCGCCGCCCGCCCCTCGGGCACCGAGGACGTCTACAAGATCTACGCCGAATCCTTCCTCGGCCCCGACCATCTGGCGACCGTTCAGGCCGAGGCCAGGGCTGTGGTGGCGACGGCTCTGGCGAGCTGAAGTCGGTGTGTGTCCGCCGTTTCGAGATTTTCGCGGACTATTTCCAGTTCTACGTTTGCGACGAGACCTACGTCACCGACACCGCCGCCCTGTGGAGCTCGGACAGCGACCCCATGCTGGCCGTCGGCCCCGACCTGATCGCGATCGGCACGGTTCGCAACATGCTGGTCCCGGTCGAACTTGAAATCCTGACCACAGCGCCGACGCCCGACGCGGACGCCTGGGACCAGATGCGCGACTGCGGCCTGCGCCTCGCCAGCGGCGCGCTGATTGGGTTCGGCTGCACGGACGATCCGGATCAGGCCGAGCGGATCGCTGTGCCTGCCGGCGACTATGCGGCCCGCATTTCGCACGGCGGACTGAAAACCCTGTCCGAAGACGGGCTTGACGGCGACGACCGCTATCGCATCCAGCTCTGGCCGGGCGCGGTTCGGCCGATCACAGTGCTCAAGCCCCGACCGTAATCTCCATCGGCCGTTCGACGAACAGGCCGGGGCCGCCCAGGTCCAGCGCAAGACGCCGGTTCTCGAACGCGGCCATGCCGACCAGCGCCTTGGGGAAGCCCGGCACCGCGACGTCGTCATAGATGGCGACCGTCGCCTGACGATACAGTTCGTCGCCGATGGTCAGGGTGCGCACGACGACGGTCTCGGCGCGCACCGTGCCGCCCAGGACGATGCTTTGACCCGGCGTGCGTTCGCGTCCGTCCAGCAGGCCGGCAGCCTCGGCCGTCTCGCGCGTGACGGCCAGCACGGCCGAGGCGCCGGTGTCGATCACCGCATTGACCGTCGCCCCTTCCAGGGTGATGCCCGCCTGCAGCGCCTTGCCGGCCCGTGTCACCGGCACGGGCTTCAGCGACGATGGCGGCGTCCAGCCTTCGCGCGGCAGGAACCGGACCCGATGCTCCGCCGTGTCCAGCTCCAGCACCAGTTCGCGCAGCACGTCCTGTCCCAGAATCAGCGCCGCACCCAATCCCTGATCGCTAGCCAGCGGCCCCAGGCCAAGAATCGCCGCGCGCAATCCGGTCAGCCGCAAGCCGCCGATCGCCACATCCAGCGTCGTCCCGCGTCCGACCTGGGCGTCGCCGCCGACGCCGTAAGCCACCATCGGGATGTTGAAGACATTGGTCAGCCCCAGACGCTCGACCAGCGACCGGTCGATGACCGAATACTGCGCCCCGGAATCGATCAGGGCCCGCACCGGCCGTCCGTTCACAGTCACCTCGACCGTCGGGGTCGGCGCGCGCGGCTCGGCATAGGGCAGCCAGCCGCTGGAGCCGTTCGCCGCGAAGGCGACCGTCGGCCCGCGCCAGACCACATGGTCGCGCAGCCACCAGGCTCCGCCTGCGCCGCCGGCGACCAGCCCCAGCCGGATCAGAAGATCGCGTCGTCTCATGATCCCTGACATGGACCGTCGCAGCGATCCGCGCCAGCGGGGCGATGTCGCAACCCCTCTCGCAGGACCGACGACATTACCCTGAGGCGGCAAAAATGTGCGCCCAAACCGCCACTGCAACGTCCCGATGTGGATTGTCAGGCCGCAGCCCGCGAAAACCCGACAAAATCATCCAGAAAGCGGGTGACGCCGCCGCCCCGTCTGGCTACGACCATCGGCGTCATGAGCACCTCCAGCGCCCGCTACGTCTCAACCCGAGGCCAATCGCCCGAAACCGATTTCGCCGACGCCCTGCTGCGCGGCATCGCGCCCGACGGCGGTCTCTATATGCCAACCGCCTGGCCCAGCCTGTCGCCCGACAGCTGGACCGGAACGGCCGACTACAAATCCATCGCCCTGCAAGCCATCGCCCCCTTCATCGGCGACGCCCTGCCCGCCGGCGCGCTGGACCGCGCGTTGGACAGACTGACCGCCGGGTTCGACCATCCGCTGGTCACGCCTCTGGTCGAACTGGAGCCGGGCCTGTTCTTGCTGGAGCTGTTCCACGGCCCGACCGCCGCCTTCAAGGATCTGGCGATGCAGCTGGTCGCCAGCCTGACGGACGAGGCCCTGGCCGCCTCGGGCGAGCGTCTGACCATACTGACCGCCACATCAGGCGACACCGGCGCCGCCGCCGTGCGCGCCTTCGCCGGCGCCAAGTCCGTCGATCTGGTCGTGCTCCACCCGCTGGACCGCGTCTCGCCGGTTCAGCGTAGACAGATGACGACGGTCGAGGCCGACAATGTCCTGAACCTGGCCGTGCGTGGTGATTTCGACGACTGCCAGCGTCTGGTGAAGGGCCTGCTGGCCGACAAGGCCCTGCGCGAACGCGGCCGCCTGTCTTCGGTCAATTCGATCAACTGGGCGCGGCTGGCCGGCCAGATCCCCTACTATGTCTCCGCCATGGCCGAACTGGGCGAGGCCGCGACCTTCGTCGTGCCGACCGGCAACTTCGGCGACGCCTTCGCCGGCATCGCCGCCACGAAAATGGGCCTGCCGTCCAACGGCTTCGTCGCGGCGGTAAACCAGAACGACGCCCTGGCCCGCGCCCTGAATGACGGCCTGTATTCGCGCCGTCCGGCGGTCGAAAGCGGCAGCGTGTCCATGGATGTGCAGGCGCCGTCCAACTTCGAGCGGCTGGTGTTCGAGGCGGCGGGCCGCGACGCCGAGGCGACGCGCGTGGTGTTCGAAACCTTCGCCCGCGACGGCGCCGTCGCTTTCGAGCCGGACCTGCTGACCGCTCTTCGCGACCAGGTCTCGGCGGTCTCCATCGACGAGGAGGAGACGCGCGCCGAGATCGCCCACGCCTTTGAGGCCTGGGGCCGCGTCGTGTGCCCGCACACGGCCGTGGCGCTGGCCGCCGCGCGTCGGCAGGACCGCTCGAGAGGCCCCGTCGTCGCCCTGTCCACCGCCCATCCGTCCAAGTTCGGCGACTTCGTTTCGAACGTCCTGGGCTTCCAACCCGAACCCGCAAACGTCATCGCCGCCCTGGGCGACAAGCCCGAGCGGTTGACGATCGTCGATGGGACGATGGAAGCGGCGCGTGACGCCGTGGCGGCCTTTTCAGGCCGCCACTAAAACGTCTTAGCGACGACCGCCGCCCGTCAGGGCGCGCAGCAGAAGCAGGCCGACGCCGGCGACCGACAGGGTCGTGACCAGCGGACGCTTGCGCGCCTCGGCGGCGACAGTGCGGGCCTTGTCGCGGTAGTCGACGGGGACCTTTTCGACCAGGCGATCGACCGAATCCATGGCCTTGCCGAAGGTTTCCAGCGAACGGCCCTTGGCGTCGTTATAAGCGCCTTCAACCTGCAGCTTCTGGTCGCCGACCAGCTTGCCGACGCCTTTTTGGAACTTGCCTTGCGCCTGCGAGGCGGCGCCGTTGATGGTTTCGTCAGTCATGATCTTCGTCCTCGGGGAGCGGCGCACGTCGCCGTTGCACCATCAAAATCCCGGCCAAGCTTTCGGTTCCAGCGACGAAGCCGCGCAGGCGCCTCAGGCCGGTTCGGTCGCGCGCCAATGGTCCATCCGACGCAGGAAAACCGCCGGATCCTTGGGCGTCACCAGATTGGCGGGATCGTGGAAAATGCGGTCGTGCAGCCGCGTCACGGTGAACCGCAGGGTCGCCGCTTCGCCCAGACGCGGCAAGGCCTCCCGCTCCGCGCCGTTAAGCGGCCGCACGGATTCATAGCCGCGCTGGAAGGCCGTCAGGGCGTCCGGCATGGGTCGCCCCTCGGCGTCGAAGCCCCAGGCGGAAAGAGCGATGGCCAAATCATAGGCGAAGGCGCCGCTGCAGCCGAAATAGAAGTCGATCACCGCTGACACGGCGCCGTCCTCGAACAGCAGATTGTCGGGGAAATAGTCGGCATGGATCGCCCCGCCCGGCAGATCGTCCGTAAAGGGATCGCCCAGCCGCGCCAGCGAGGCGTTTACCTGATCCAGCAGCCGTCGATCCTCGCCCGAGGCCGCCTGGGCGCAGCGATCGGCCAGCCGACGCCACATGGCCGGCCCGACCGGATTGACCCGTTTCAGGTGAAAATCAGCCGCCGTCAGATGAAGCCGCGCCAGCACCGCGCCCGCCGCCGCCTGATCGGCCGATGACGGCGTGCGCAGCCAGGCCCCGGTCTTCCATTCGATCACCGCCGCCGCCCGGTCGTTCAACCGACCGAGCCAGCCGCCCGTCCGGTCCTCGATGGGCGTGGGGCAGGGGAAGCCGCGCGCCGCCAGATGCGCCGTCAGCCCTAGGCAGAAGGGCAGCGAGGCCTCGTCCGTCCGCCCCTCGAACAGGGTCAGCACAAACCGGCCGCGCGTCGTATCCAGGCGATAGTTTGTGTTCTCCACCCCCTCGGCGATGGCCGTCAGTTCGGCCACCTCGCCGATGTCGTAGCCGGCCAGGAACGCCTCGGCGTCGGCGATGGAAACGGGGGTGAAGACGGCCATGGCCTTAGTTTAGGCCCGCATCGGCGCGCCGTGCACGCACGATCTCGGCCAGGTCCGCCATGATGCTCTCGGTCGTGGCCCAACGCCCGGCGCCCCGGCCCCGGCAGCGCCACACGCGGCCGTCGGCGCCGTAGACCTTCAGCGCATTGCCCTCGCCGCGCAGGGTCGAGAACAGCGGGTCGCCATGGTCGGCGTTCAGCGATACCGACGGGCGGATCACCCCGTCCTTCAGATGGGCGGCGCCGATCTGGCGCACCCCGCCTGCGGCCGAGGTCGTCTCGCTCAGGTGGTCGCGCGGCACGTCGCCTTCGGGCGAACGGCCGAACGCCTCGTGACACAGCAGCCGCACCTTGGCCGCCGCATCCAGACCTTCCAGATCCGAGGACGGGTCCTCCTCCGCAAAGCCTGCCGCCCGGGCGTCCGCCAGGGCTTCGTTGAAGGCCGCCCCGTCGCCCAGCCGTTCCAGCATGAAGTTGACCGTGCCGTTCAGCACCGCCTCGAAGCCGACCACCTCGCCGGCCGCGCGGGCGGCGCGCACCGTCTCGATCATCGGCGATCCGCCCCCGACCGAGGCTGACCAGAAGATGCGCCGTCCATTGGCTTTCGCCAGTTCTTGCAGCCCGCCCGGATCGCGGCTGACGGCCTGTTTGTTGGCGCTGGCGACATCGCAGCCAGCCTCGAGCGCGGCGCGGATCACCGCGTGGCCCGCCTCGCCTTCCGACAAGGCCTCCAGCACGATGTCGGGCTTCTTGGCCCAGAGGTCCGCCGGGTTGGAGGTGAATAGCGACGCGGGACAGTCGACGTCGCGGGCCTTCTTCGGATTGCGCACCAGCACGCCCACGACCACGTAGCGAGGATCATGGAGCAGCTTGGCCAGCACGCCGCCGCCGACCACGCCGCATCCGGCGACCGCGACCTTCAGCGGCGGCAGGGCGGGCGCGGGGCCGGGCGGCGCCGACTTGTCGCCGATGACCGTGCCGTCGGCGCGATCCAGCGCCGCCACCTCGATCTCGACCCCGCGGCTTTCGCCCAGGTCGATGGCGTCATGCTGGACCAGCGCGCCGCCCAGCTTGCGCGCCACATCCCAAGAGGCGCGGCGATAGCGCAGGGCCGGGGCCGTCTTGTCATTGGGGTCGTGGTCGTAAAGGCCGTCCACGTCCTTGACCAACCGCACCTTCTTCAGCCCCAGCTCGGCCGCGAGGAACACCGCCGTCAGGTCCGATCCGCCGCGTCCCAGCAAGGCCACCTTGCCGTCCGGCCGCACCGCGCCGAACCCGGGCACCACCACCACCTCGTGGCGATCCAGCGCCTGTTTCAGATGGTCGGGTCGCAGACCGCAGGGGCGCGAATGCTCCGACTCGCCCTCCGCCACGATACCAAGTTCGCGGACCGACAGGGCGCAGGCGTCCAAGCCGATCCGGTCGCAGGCGATGGCCACCAGGGCCGCCGACTTCTCTTCGCCCAGGGCCACATAGCCGGGCAGCAGGTCGTTGGAATGGGCCAGGCCCAGCGCCCTCGCCTCGCCCAGCAGCCGGTCCGTCGCCCCGCCGAAGGCTGAGACCACCGCCACCACCTTTCGGCCCGCCCGCACATGGCCATAGACGGCCGAGGCGACCAGCGGCGCCTCCGCCGGGCTGCGTAGGATGGACGAGCCGAACTTGAGCACCACCACCTCGGGCCCAACCAAGTCGGGTGAAGGCTGACTGCTGGGGTCGAGGCTTTCGGATTTTTCTACGACGGCGAGTTGGGCGGACATCGGGGTTCTCGGGAAAGGTCGGGATGGGGTGGGGTGAAAAGAAAAACCCCGCCTGGCGGACCGGGCGGGGTTCGGGTTCTGCGGTTGCCGGGGTTCGGCGCGCTAAACTCGTCCCGCCCGTTCGGGCATGGTGGTGGTGCCGGTGGTACCGCCGATAATCGTGCCGCCGATGGTCAGCTCGCCAACAGTCAGGCCGAGACGCGTCGCGGCGAGGCCGGCGACGGTCGAAACTTCGGCGATGAGCGAGCGCTGTTGCACAGGGCAGGTCCGGTTGAAATCTGAGCCTAGGGTGATCGGACGACCCCCGACCTGTCAAGTCGCATTGGATGATTTTTTCACGACAAGGCGCTTATTGTGCGTTTTCACCCCCATCGAGTCGACCCATGCCACCAATGAGGTTGAATTTTTCGCTTGACCGGCGCCGCCTCGATCATCAACGTAAAGTCACTCATCAAGACCAGCCGAGGGATT
>NZ_DAMBJX010000074.1:0-1250 GCF_032067225.1 Brevundimonas vesicularis
CGATTGGAGCGCGGAACCTAGTGAAACCAACCGATGAAAGCAAGAAGTTTTTCGCCTCTTTCTTCCGTGGGACCGTGAGGACCTAAACCCCCGCGGCCCCGTCGGCCGGCCCGTTTCCGAGCGAGGCGGCTCTATACGGACCACCCTCTTTGTCAGCAAGCGGATTCTGATGATGCGGGGGAAGTTTCTCGCAAAACCGGAATCGGCCAACGGCGCACGCGCCTCTCAGCCTGAAATATAGGTCCGCAAGCTCTCGGCCTCATGGGCGTGTTCGGCGATCTGGCACTTCACGACGTCGCCGATGGAGATGACGCCGACCAGACGATCCGCCTGCATCACCGGCAGATGCCGGATGCGCCGATCAGTCATTCGGGTCATCAAGGCCGACATCTCCTCGGCCGGTTCGGCATAGATCACCTTGGCCGTCATATAGTCGGCGACCGGACGGGCCAGCGCATCGGCGCCATCGGCCGCCAAGGCCTTGACCACATCGCGTTCGGAAAACACCCCGACCACCTTGTCGCCGTCACAGACGACCAACGCCCCTACCCGCTTCTGCTCTAGTTCTGCGCACGCCTGCGTCACCGTCAGATCCGGCGCGATGGAGAAGACGGCGTTTCCCTTGGTCTTGAGGATTTCGGCGACGAACATCGCGGTCCCTTCTCTCTATAAGAGACGACCGCAGGGCCGGGATGGCGACAGGGCCGCTCAGGGAGCGATGATCGCTCACCCCCCGTCCGGAATCAACGCGCCTCACGGATGAGGCGCGGCCCCGCTTCCGAACATCCGCCCCAAGGGACCGATGGCCAAAAAGCCGACGATGAAGCCGACCGCGTGGGCCTCCCAGGCGATCCTGGCTCCCTCGGCGCCGGGTAGTCCGCCGATCATTCCGGTCACGGCGTTGACCGCCATCCAGGTGATGGCCGCGCCGATCACGCGGCGATCGGCCATCGGCAGCACCCTGCCCTGCCCGCCCAGCAACCGTGTCGCGGCGCCGATCAGGCCGAACACGGCGCCGGACGCGCCGACCATCGGCTCGCTGGATCCCCAATGGATCAGCCCATAGCCCAGCGACGCCAACACGCCGCACACCAGATAGAAAAGCAGAAAGACCGTCGGACCGATCCTGGTCCCGAACAACCGCGCCACCGGCGTCCCGAACGCCAGCGCCGCCACCGCATTCATGATCGCGTGGGTCCAGCCGCCGTGCAGCAGCATGGCCGTCAGCAGCCCGCCCCACCGTCCCTGCT
>NZ_DAMBJX010000074.1:1260-11785 GCF_032067225.1 Brevundimonas vesicularis
GATCAATGGGCGCGAACGCCATGCTCATGCCCATGTCGGGAAGGTCGCGCTGGAACAGATACAGTGTCGGCATCGACACCGCGATCAGCAGCACGACCAGCGGCACGTTGAACATCGGCTCTCGCGCCGGGCGGCTGTTCGGCGGATCGAATCGACCGGATGCATCTGACATGACGCCACAAATGCTCAGTGACCCGCGTCGCATCAAGCGCTTCTTAATAACCTTAATGCAGGTTGGGGTGCGGATCACGCTCGTGGTCCGGCGTTCGTTTGTGCGCGAGGAAGCCCGAAATGCCCGCCAAGAGGCTGTTTGTATCCACCGCCGTCATGGCTTTCGCCGCCGCTGCAAGCGTGCCGGCGATCGCGCAGTCGACGGGTTCGGGCGGCGCTGCGCGCTTCCAGCAGGGCTATGGCGGCGCGCGAACGGCCGCCAATACGGCCGCGACCGGCTATACGCGTGACGCCAACGGCAACCGACTGATCGTCAACGGCATCATCCAGTCCGGCGCCTCATCCTATTCCAGCCAGTCCGGCGGCGCGGCCTCGGCCTATGCCGGCGCGGGCGCGTCCAGCAACGGCGGCACGACCATCGGCGGCTCCACCGCCATCGGCAATCAGCTGAACGTGGTGGTCCAAGGCAGCCGCAACACCGTCATCGTCAACTCGACCCAGACCAATACCGGCGCCATCAACGCCGGTACGGCCTTGAACGGGAATATCAACCTGCCATGAGCCGCCGTCATCTTATCAAGGGGTCCGCCGCCGTCTCGGCCGTCGCCCTTCTGCTCGCCGGCTGCGTCAGCCCGGTCGCGGGTCCGTCGGGTCAATATGCGACGCCGATCGGCAATGCCCCGGTGACCGCAAACCCCACGCCCTATTCCGCCGCGCTGTATTGCCTGGCCGACTACGCCCGTCGCTACAACCTGCCCTCGCCGCGCATGGCCGTGGGCCGGATCAGCGACTACACCGGCACGGTGTCGTCCGACGGCGGCCGCCAGATCACCGGCGGCGCCTCCCTGATGGCCAACTCGGCGCTGGCCAAGGCCGGCGCCCGCATCGTCGAACGCTACGACACCTCGGTGTCCGAGCTTGAGCTGCGCTACGCCAACAACAAGCTGATCGGCGACCAGGCTCCCGACGCCAAGGGCCCCGAAGACACGCAATACCGCCGCATCCTGGCCGGTCAGGTGCCGGGCTCGGACTTCTATGTCGTCGGCGGCATCACCGAGGTGAACTACAACATCCGTTCCGGCGGCTTCGACATCGCCGGCGGCGAGGTCGACAGCAACCGCCCCGGCTCGGGCATCGTCAACCACCGCGTCTATGTGATGAACATCGCCATGGATCTGCGCCTGGTCCAGACGACCACGCTCGAGGTCGTCGATGTCGTCTCCTATCAAAAGCAGATCATCGGCCGCGAAATCTCGGCGGGCGTCTTCGACTTCCTGAACGGCAACGTCTTCGACATCTCGGCTGGCACGGGCGGGATGGAGCCGACGCAACTGGCGGTCCGCGCCCTGGTCGAACGGGCCACGGTCGAGTTCATGGCCAACCTCTATGGCGCGCCCGGCCCCGAAATCTGCCTGAACCCCGCCAACGATCCGCTCGGCGATTCCACGGTCGGCCCGACCGGCGGCTATTATCCGGCCTATCCCACTCAGGACACCAACAATGGCCAGACCCGCGCCGATCCGTCTCGTTGGCATGATGGCCGCGACGGCGACGTTCGCCGCACTCGCCACTGAGGCGAGCGCCCAGCAAACGCCGACCTGCGATCCGCAAGCCGGCGAAACCTGCTCCAGCACCCAGACGCAGACTGGCGATGTCACCGGCCTGGTGGATATCGACCTGTCCGTCGATCAGGTGACCGTCAGCACAAACGCCCAAGGCAATGCGCTTGCGGGCGGGGTCACAGCCGCCTCCGCCGGCCTGGTCTCGCGCCAGTCGATGACCGGCGCCACCGTGGCCCGCAGCAATGGGGTCGTGAACGGTGAGGCCGACGGCCAACTCAGCGTCGATACGACCGCGCGCGGCAACTATCTCGGCGTTACCACCGATCGCGCAACCTTCGCCGTGGACTCGAGCCAGTCCGCGACCGGCGACCGGGTCGAGGCCGGAACCTATGTTCAGGCGCCGAACGGCCGCGTCCTGCAGGGTGGTTTCGCGACCAGCACCGCCGTCGCCAACGCCGTCGCCCTGGGCGGCCCCTCCTCGTCCCTGACCGGCGTCATCGACCAGAGGGCCCAGACCACCGTCTTCGCCGAGACCGTCGCCGACGTTCAATACATCCCCGCGCCTGCGACCTTCTCGTCCCAGGCCGTCGCCAATGCGGTCCAGACCAATACGGCCGGCGCCTCGCACCAGGATCTGGCTATTCGTCAGTCCAACGCCGCCTCGACGACCGAGGCGCGCACCGACGTCTATGTCGACAACGGCTGGGACCTGACGGTCGGCGCCAACGCCGGGGCCAATCAGGCGATCACCGCCAACGCCGGCGGCTCCATGCTGATCCAGACGGACCAGGCGAACGCCGGCCGCGTCCGCGCCGACGCCCGCGTCCAGACCAACCTCCAGGGCCAGACGGTTCTGGCGGCCCGCAGCGTCGCCAACGAGACCGTCGCCGGCAACAACGACATCTATCTGAAGCTGGACAACACCCAGTTGAACACCGGCGGGGTCGAGGCCAACGCGACCTATGTCGGCGTCAACGGCTATGACGCCTATGTCGGCTCCGACGCCGTCGGCAATGCGGTGACGGGCTATGCCTGTTCCCAGTGCGGCGGCGACGTCAACGTCAACAACAACCAGACCAACAGCGGCAATGTCACCGCGACCACCAACGCCACGGTCTCGTCCGGACGCACAGCCGTGGTGGGCGCCAACGCCGTCGGCAACAGCGCCAGCTTCTACATCAGCCGCCCCGGCGGCTGATCCGAACATGACAAGTCGGTAAGGTTCGCCAGCCCCGCTTGTGGCGAAGGCAAGCACACTTTACACATCCGGCATCGCGCCATCGGGGGTTGCGGTTTCGGAGTGATACTATGCGTTCTGCGCGTCATCTACTGCTTGTCGCCGTCTCGGGACTGGCCCTGACCACCGGGGCGTTCGCCGCCCCTGCTCTCGCCCAAACTGCGCCGCCCGCTGCGGCCGCCGCCGGTCAGGTCGCGCCGTCCGCCCCCTGGGCCCAGGCCGCCAGCGACATTCCCGCCGACCCGGCCGTCCGTTACGGCCTGCTGCCCAACGGCATGCGCTACGCCCTGCTGCACAATGCGACGCCTCCGGGGCAGGCCTCGTTCCGCCTGCGCATTGACGCCGGCTCGCTGATGGAGCGCGACGATCAGAAGGGTCTGGCTCACTTCATGGAGCACATGGCCTTCAACGGCACCAAGGACGTGCCGGAAAACGAGATGTTGCGCATCCTCGAGCGCCTGGGCCTGGCCTTCGGCGCCGACACCAACGCCTTCACCAGCTTCGACCAGACCGCCTATATGCTGGAGCTGCCCAACACCAAGGACGAGACGGTCGATCCCAGCCTGCACATCCTGCGTGAGATGATGTCGGCGGCCCTGATGGCGCCGGACGCCATCGATTCCGAACGCGGCGTCATCGTCGGCGAAGAACGGACCCGCGACACGCCGCAACTGCGCGTGCTGAAGACCCAGCTCGGCCTTCTGGCGCCCGGCCAGCGTCTGTCGGAACGCCTGCCGATCGGCGACCTCGACATCATCCGCACCGCGCCGCGCCAGCGCTTCGTCGACTTCTACGACGCCTACTATCGCCCCTCGCGCGCCACCTTCATCGCCGTGGGCGACTTCGACGTGGATGCGATGGAGGCCAAGGTCCGCGCGGCCTTCGGCAATTGGAAGCCGACCGCCGCCGATGGTCCGGAGCCCGACCTGGGCACTGTCGCCCCGCGTCAGCCGCAGACCAGCATCCTGGTCGAGCCGGGCATTCAGTCCTCCATCCAGATCAACTGGATCAAGGCCCCGGACCTCAGCCCCGACACGGCCGCCGAGCGCGCCGCCGACGTCCGTCGCGGCCTGGGTCTGGCCGTGCTGAACCGTCGCCTGGGCGAGATCGCCCGCGCCGACAACCCGCCCTTCATCGGCGCCGGCGCCGGCTATCAGTCGCTGTTCGACAGCCTGGACGCCGGCACCCTGTCGGTCGCCTTCAATCCCGGCGGCTGGCAGCGTGCGCTGGAAAGCGTCGAGCAGGAAAGCCGTCGTCTGGCAGAATACGGCGTCAGCGACGCCGAGCTTCAGCGCGAGATCGTCAACACCCGCACCGCGCTTCAGAACGCCGTGGCCTCGGCCGCGACCCGTTCGACCCCGGCCCTGGCGACCGGCCTCCTGGGCGCCGTCAACGACGACCAGGTCTTCAGCTCGCCCCAGACCAACCTCGATCTCTTCAACAAAGCCGTCGAAGGCCTGACCGTCGACCAGGTCAATCAGGCGACCAAGGCGGTGTTCGAGGGCCAGGGCCCGCTGCTGCTGTTCAGCTCCCCCGTCCCGGTCGAGGGCGGCGAGGCCGCCGTCACCGCTGCGCTGGAGGCCTCGCGCAATACGCCGGTTCAGGCCCGCGCCGCCGAGGCCGAGTTGAAATGGCCTTATGACAACTTCGGCGCCCCGGCGGTCCCCGCCGCCCGTTCCGAAGTCGCAGATCTGGGCGCGACCCTGGTTCGCTTCCCGAACGGCACTTTGCTGAACATCAAGAAGACCGACTTCCGCGCCGACCAGATTCTGGTCAGCGCCCGCACCGGTCTTGGCGAACTGGGCCTGCCTGCCGACGCCCTGTCGCCCCTGTCGATGGCCAGCACCGTCCTGGCCCCCGGCGGTCTGGGTAAGCTCAGCCTGGACGAAATGAACCGCGTCCTCAGCGGACGCACCTATAGCGCCGCGGTTAATCAGGCCGGCGACGCCTATATCTTTGCCGGCGCCACCAAGCCCGCCGATCTCCAGCTGGAGCTTCAGGTCCTGGCCGCCTACCTGACCGATCCGGGTCTGCGCGGCGCCTCGTTCGAACAGACCAAGGCCATGTTCCCGCAGATCCTGGCCCAGCTGGGCGCCACGCCGCGCGGCGTCTTCCAACGCGACGCCTCGGGCCTGCTGGCCAGCGGCGACGCACGTGAGACGACCCCGACCGCCGAACAGATCGCCGCGATCCAGATCGACGACATCCGCTCGGGCGTTCGCTCGGCCCTGGCCCAAGGTCCGGTCGAGATCACCGTCGTCGGCGACGTCGACGTCGACGCGGTCATCGCCGCCGTCGGCTCGACGTTCGGCGCCCTGCCCTCGCGCGGTCAGGCGCCCACACCGCCCGCCGGCTCGACGGTGCGCAAGTTCCCGGCCCCGACCGCCACACCAGTCCAGCTGTATCACACCGGACCCGCCGAACAGGCGTTGGGCTTCGTCGCTTGGCCGACCACCGACCAGGTCGAGGATCGCAAGACCGCGCGTCAGTTGTCGATTCTGTCGGACGTGCTTCAGCTGCGCCTGAACGATGAAATCCGCGAGAAGCAAGGCCTGGCCTATTCGCCCAGCGCTGGCTCGACCGCCTCGGACACCTATCCTGGCTACGGCTTCATCTCGGTGACTGCGGAAACTCCGCCGGCCGCCCTGCCCAAGCTGTTCGAGACCGTGGACGCCATCGCCGCCGACCTGCGCGACAATCCGATCAGCGAGGACGAACTGAACCGCGCCCGTCGCCCGGCCGTCGAGCGCATCCGTCGCAGCATGGCCGACAACGGCTATTGGCTGACCCAACTGTCGCAGGCCCAGAGCGATCCGGCGACGCTGGACCAGACCCGCAACCAGATCGCCACCCTGGAAGCCGTCACCGCCGCCGACCTTCAGGCCCTGGCTCGCCAGTATCTGAAGTCCGACAGCGCCTGGCGCGCCACCGTCACGGCTCAGCCGGCGGCCCAGTAACGCCCACGAAAAAGGCCCCGGTTCTCGCGAACCGGGGCCAGTCGTCAGGATCGTCGACGGAGAGCCGACGGTCGCCTTATCTCATGTCCCGCCTGATCGGCGGCTGAACGGGCGTGTTTAGGTCCGGTTCAGAAGACCCGGCCGCCGACGCCGCCGTCCAGGGTGATCACCCCGGTCAGCACGGTCGCGCTCTCGACCTGTTCCTCGCGGTATTCGGTGTATTCCTCTTCGCGATACATCGTCAGGATCTTGATCCCGGCGCCGTAGCGACGCAGCAGCGAACGCTCGTTGCAATCCCGCTCGGGCTTCTCGGGCCGGCATTCCAGCTTGCCGCCCGTTCCGTACCACAGCGCCTCATGCTTGCGGCAGGTCAGGGTCGTGCCGTGATCGAAGCTGATGTCGCCATTGTAGTCAGCGATGGTCGCCTGCAGCCATGTGCCCGACAGGCAGCGATACAGCTCGCCCTCGAACCCTTCTGCGATCTCGCGATCCGGCCGCACCTGCGAGGCGGGGTGCGGCACCTGGCGGTCGTCGATGCAGACGGCCTGGATGACGACCCGCTTCATCATGCTGCGGAAGGCGCTGTAGGGGGTGCGCACGGTCTGGGCGATCACGCCCTCGACGGCCAGGCCCTGGATGGTGGTCGGATAGGGTTGATCGACGCTGACATAGGCCGCGCCGCCGCCTCCGCCGAAGCTGCCCGAGAACCCGCCGGCGCGCGCGTTGACGTAGGACCGCGCGCCCGCGTTGGCGTTGGCCCCGGCGCCCGCGTTCGCATTGGCGCTCGCCCCAAGGTTCACGTTCACATTGACGTTGGTGTTGATGTTGCCGTTCCAGTTTCCACCGCCGCCGGGACCGCAGTTTCCACCGCCGTTGCAGGGCGGCGGCTCAGGCGGAGGCGGAGGCTCGCACGACGTGCAGGGCGGCGGCTGACAGCCGGACGTGCATTGCGCCAGCGCGGCTCCGGCGCCCGCCGAGACGGCGAGACCGGCCGCCAGGCCCAGCATCCATTTCGTGATCCGCAGCCGCATCGGCGGGAACTCCCAAGCGAATATCGTGTCGGCCGAACAAGATTCCGGCCGATCCTCCCGTCACAAAACCGCAAAAGCCTTTCGTTTCCGTTGATGAGGCCTGCGCTTCGGGATGGCGCAATGCCGCATCCGTCTGCTAGACCGCCCGCACAATGACCGTCCGCGTCTCCATTCGCCTGATTTCGATTAGCCGCCCGGCGTAGCGCTCCTGGGCCTGATGGCCCCGTGCACGCCGGGAAGACCGCCCTGATGATCGGGCGAACGAAGACAGCGACCTATTTTTCAAGACGCCGAGACGACCAATGGCCGACGCCCCCGAAAATACCTCTGAATCCACCGCCCGCGACTATCGTGACACCGTCTTCCTGCCCGAGACGCCCTTCCCCATGCGCGGCGGCCTGCCCCAAAAGGAGCCGGTCATCTTGGAACAGTGGGGCGACCTTTACGGCGCCCTGCGCGCCGAGCGGCAGCAGCAGAACGCCCCCCTCTACGTCCTTCACGACGGTCCGCCCTACGCCAACGGCGACATCCACATCGGCCACGCCCTGAACAAGACGCTGAAGGACTTCGTGGTCCGCAGCCGGTTCCTCCTGGGCTACGATGTCGACTACGTCCCCGGTTGGGACTGCCACGGCCTGCCGATCGAGTGGAAGATCGAGGAGCAGTTCCGCGCCAAGGGCCGCCGCAAGGATGAGGTGTCCAAGGACGAGTTCCGCCGCGCCTGCCGCGAATACGCCGGCAAATACATCGACCTGCAAAAGGACCAGTTCCACCGGCTGGGCATCGTCGGCGACTTCGCCAACCGCTACGCCACCATGGACTTCACCTCCGAAGCCGCCATCGTCGCCGAGTTCCACAAGTTCAAGAACTCGGGCCAGCTCTATCGCGGCTCCAAGCCCGTCATGTGGTCGCCGGTCGAGCGCACCGCTTTGGCCGACGCCGAGATCGAGTATCACGACCACGTCAGTCCGACGATCTGGGTCAAGTTCCCGGTCACGGCCATGTCGGACGACCATCCCGACGACCTGCTGGCCTTCCGCTCCAGCACCCCGTCCATCGTCATCTGGACGACCACGCCCTGGACCATCCCGGCCAACCGCGCCATCAGCTACGGCCCCGAGATCGCCTATGGCCTGTATGAGGTCACGGCCATGGAGGAAGGCCTGGAGTTCGCGCCCTGGGCCAAGCCCGGCGACCGCCTGATCCTGGCCGACAAGCTGGCCGAGGAGGTGTTCAAGGCCGCCAAGATCGCCGCCTGGACCCGCGTCTATGACATCAATCCTTCGGGCCTAGAGACCGCCCACCCGCTGGCCGCGCTCGACAGCGGCTACGGCTTCTCCGTGCCCCTGCTGGCCGGCGATCACGTCACCGACGACGCCGGCACCGGCTTCGTCCATACCGCGCCCGGCCACGGCGCTGACGACTTCGAGGTCTGGAAGGCCCACGGTCATCACGAGGTGCCGGATACGGTCGATCCCGACGGCGCCTACTACCCCGGCGTCCCCCTGTTCGCGGGCCTGAAGGTGCTTGAGACCGAGGGCAAGAAGACCGGCAAGTTCGGTCCCGCCAACGGCGCGGTGATGGAAAAGCTGATCGAGGCCGGCAACCTGTTGGCGCGCGGACGACTGGAGCATTCCTATCCGCACAGCTGGCGCTCCAAGGCGCCGATCATCTTCCGCAATACGCCCCAGTGGTTCATCCGCATGGATCAACCCTTGAAGAGCGGCGACACCCTGCGCGAGACGGCACTGAACGCCATCGACGCCACCGCCTTCCATCCCGTCGCCGGCAAGAACCGCATCCGCTCGATGGTCGAGGGCCGTCCCGACTGGCTGGTCAGCCGCCAGCGCGCCTGGGGCACGCCTCTGGCCATGTTCATCGACAAACAGACGGGCCAGCCCTTGCATGACCCCGAGGTCGATGCCCGCATCGTCGCGGCCGTCGCCGAACACGGCGCCGACATCTGGTTCACCGCGCCCGACAGCGATTTCCTGGGCGCCCACGACCCGGCCCGCTACGAAAAGGTCGAGGACATCCTGGACGTCTGGTTCGATTCCGGCTCGACCCATGCCTTCACGCTCGACCCGCGCCTGCCGGAAAACGGCTATACCGGCGACCGTCCCGCCCACTGGCCCGCCGATCTCTACCTGGAAGGCTCCGACCAGCACCGCGGCTGGTTCCAGTCGTCCCTGCTGGAAGGCTGCGGCACGCGCGGCCGCGCCCCGTTCAAGGCGGTCCTGACCCACGGCTTCACCCTCGACGAGAAGGGGGAGAAGATGTCCAAGTCCAAGGGCAATACGACCGACCCCCTGACCATCATCAAGGAATCCGGCGCTGACATCCTGCGCTTGTGGGTCGCCTTGGTCGACTATTCGGACGACCAGCGGATCGGCAAACAGATCCTGCAGACCACGGTCGACGCCTATCGCAAGCTCAGGAACACCGTCCGCTATCTGCTGGGCGCCCTGGCCGATTTCGATGAGGCCGAACGCCTGCCGCTGGACCAGATGCCGCCGCTTGAGAAGTTCGTCCTGCACCGCCTGCACGAGTTGGACGTTCAGGTCCGTGCGGCTTACGGCGAATACCGCTTCCAGGACGTCGTCCGTCCGGTGCTGGAGTTCTGCGCCGGCGACCTGTCGGCCCTGTATTTCGACATCCGCAAGGACGCCCTGTACTGCGACCGCCCCGACAGCCTGCGCCGTCGCGCCGCCCGCACGGTGATGGACGAAGTCTTCATGCGCCTCACCGCCTGGCTGGCCCCGCTGACGCCCTTCACGATGGAAGAGGCCTGGACCACGCGCTTCCCCGACGCCGGCTCCAACTGCGCGCGGGTCATCCCCGACACCCCGGCCGAATGGCGTAATCCGGCTGAGGCCGAGCGTTGGGCGGCGATCAATACGGTTCTCGAAGTGGTCAATGAATCGCTTGAAGCCGCCCGCCGTGAGAAGCTGATCGGCGGCGCCCTTGACGCGTGGCCGACCGTCACCGCCCCGGCCTCCGCCTTCGCCCCGTTCGAAGGCCTCGACGCGGCCGAAATTTTCCGCACCTCGGGCGCCGATCTTGTCGAAGGCGAAACCATCTCGGTCACGGTCGCTGTCGCCGACCACCCCAAGTGCGCCCGCTCCTGGCGCCGCGTCCCCGACGTCGGCTCCGACCCGGCCTACCCCGACCTCTCGGCCCGCGACGCCGATGCGGTTCGGTATTGGGACCAGACGCACGCCTGACCACAACACTGTCTCCTCCCCGCCTGGCGGGGAGGGGGACCGCGAAGCGGTGGAGGGGTTCTAGACGCCGCTTAAGCGCCTGCGATGCGGGAAGAGCCCCTCCGTCTCTCCGCTGCGCGTCAAGCCACCTCCCCATGAATGGGGAGGAGACGATGCTCAGCCATCGCAATGCCGCTGGTCCATCCGCAGCGATTTCAACCGCTTGCCGATTTATGTCGCCCCTCTCCCATCCACGGGGTCAAACGGCCCCATAATAAATCCGTCTCGTCGCATGGAGGGCTCGTAAGGCTGCGACCTTGCGGCGGCGAGAGCGGAGGGAACGGGGGCGATGGTGAAATCCCAT
>NZ_DAMBJX010000075.1:0-11676 GCF_032067225.1 Brevundimonas vesicularis
GCCAGCATCGAACAGCGTGTACGCCGGTTCTTGGGCTCGGCCGGGTCGCAGGCGCCCCAGTCGCCGTCCCCGCGCGGCACCCCGCCCGACGACCCGCTGCCCAGAATGACGACTTCGAAACTCATGCGGGTCTGGGTATCCGGTCAAAGAGGCCGAAGAAGGCCTCGGTCGTAAGGCGATCCGCTTCCTCGGCGTCCCAACCCCGGATCTCGGCCAGCTTGTCCAGCACATGGCCGATGTAGGCCGGCTCATTGCGCCGTCCACGATGCGGAATGGGCGCCAGATAGGGGCAGTCGGTCTCGACGATGATCCGGTCGCCCGGCATGTCGCGGATCACCGCCCGCACGTCCTCGGCCGCCTTGAAGGTGGCGATACCGGAAACCGAAAACCAGGCGCCCATTTCCGCAGCGATTTTCGCCAGTTCCGCGCCACTCGTATAGCAGTGCATCAACATCTTGAACGGCCCCACGGCATACTCCTCGCGTAGGATCGACGCCATCACCTCGTCCGCCTCACGCGTGTGAATCACCAGCGGCAATCCCGTCTCGCGCGCCGCCGCCACATGCTGCCGGAACACCGCCGCCTGCATCTCGCGCGGGCTGAAGTCGTAATGGAAATCCAGACCGCATTCGCCGATCCCGACCACCTTGGGCCGCTGGGCCAGGTCGATCAGGGTCGCCGCCGTCAGGTCCGCCGCATCCTTGGCCTCGTGCGGATGGACCCCGACCGTGCACCAGATGTCGTCATTGGCCATGGCGATGCCGTGCGTCGCCTCGAAGGTTGTCAGCTTGTCCGAAATCTCGACCATCAGCCCGACGCCCGCCTCGCGCGCGCGCGCGATCACGGCGTCCCGGTCCTCGTCGAACTGCGACGCGTGCAGGTTCACATGACTGTCGATCAGCATCAGCCCATCCGCTCCTGCTGGGCCTGGACCCGCTTCAGATCCGCCAGTGCGCCGGCCAGCACATCGGCCTTGTCCAGGTTCAGCCCCGCCGCCCGTTCCGGCAACGGCTGCAGTCGCTCCCATAGTTCGGCCCAGCGATTGCCGGCGCCCGGCGCGCTTTGCAAGGCGCGCATCCGCACCGCCGCGATCAACCGGTCCATCAGGGTCTCGAACCGCTCCTGCCCCTCGGCCCCACGGAACCGGTCGGCGATGGCCAGGGCTTCGGCCCGGTCCACGTCGCCCTCGACCCATCGCCGCGCCAGCTGGTCCATCTCGAACGTCGCGCCGGACGCCAGGGCCAGGGCCGCGCCCGGCGATCCGCCCGCCATGACGGCTGCGTGTTCGGCGTCCTCACGCTCCGCGCCTGTCCGATTGCGCACCAGGGTTTCCAGCCGATCCGGAGTCCAGATCGGAAAGCTCAGCCGCCGGCACCGCGACCGGATCGTCGCCAGCAACCGCCCCGGCGCATGAGTGACCAGAAACAGCACGCCACGTTCGGGCGGCTCCTCAAGAACCTTCAGCAAGGCGTTGGCCGCGTTGAGATTCAGGTCATCCGCCGCATCGATGATCGCCACCCGAAACTGGGCTTGCGACGGGCTCTTTGAAAAGAACTCCGGCAGTTCACGCGACTGATCGACCGAGATCGACTTCTTGGTCTTGCCCCCCTCGACCAGCCGTTCCAGCACCAGCAGGTCCGGATGCGACTGGGCCGAGATCAGCCGGCTGACCGGATCATCGCGCCGCGCGCCCAGCGGCCCGGACGCCGGATCGGCCGCCGCGCCCAGCAGCCGTCGCGCCGCGCGATAGGCGAAGGTCGCCTTGCCCGTCCCCTCGACCCCGCACAACAGCCAGGCGTGGTGCAACCGCCCCCGTTCCCAGGCGTCCAGAAAAGCCGTCTCCGCCGCGGCATCAGGGATCAGGTCGAACCGGTCACGCGGGTGGTCGCTCACAGCAGCCGGTCCTGAACCGCCTGCCAGACCCGCGCCTCGACCTCGTCCAGCGATCCGACGGCGTCGATCAGCACGCAACGCTGGGGATTGGCCTCGACGATCCGAAGGAAGCCCTCGCGCAGGCGCTGATGGAACGCCAGACCCTTGGACTCGAACCGCGTCTCGAACAGGCCGCGCCCGAACGCCCGCTCCAGGCCGACCTCGACCGGCAGGTCGAACACCAGGGTCAGGTCCGGCTGGTCGTTCCCGACCACGCCCGCGTCGATCTGTTCGATGAAGCTTTGCGCCACGCCGCCGCCTGCGCCTTGATAGGCGCGGCTGGAATCGGCGAACCGGTCGCACACCACCCAGTCGCCGGCCGCCAGCGCCGGGCGGATGGTCCGCTCCAGATGGTCCGAGCGCGAGGCGTACATCAGCAGGGTCTCGGTCATGGCCGACCACGGCTCCGCGTCCGTGGCCACCACCAGATTGCGGATCACCTCCGCGCCCTTGGAGCCGCCCGGTTCACGTGTGCGCACGACCTTGCGCTCGCCCAGCACCGTCTGCAGCCGCGCGACCAGCCGCCCGACCTGGGTCGATTTGCCGGCGCCCTCGCCGCCTTCGAAGCTTATGAAATGTCCACGGGTCACGCGCCTTCATGGCGCGCCGACGCCGCCCGGCGCAAGCCCGCCCGCGCGATCAGCTGCCGGATATCAACAGGGCGCCCGCATAACCCCGCGCCACGACCGACTGACGCGCCGCCTCGGCGGCATTGGCGCTGTCCCACGGTCCCACCACCACATTAAACCGCCCCGCGCCCCGATCGGCGCGCACCCAGCCGCTCAGGCTGTCGGCGATTCGCCCGGCCTCGACCTGGTCCGAGAAACTGCCCGCCTGAACCCAGAAGGTCGTCACTTCCGCAACCGCGACCGGCGCGGGGGTGATAACGGGCGCGCTGACGGGCGGGCTGGCCGGGACCGCGCCTCGCGGCGTCGGCGCCGAGGCGCGCAACAGCGTGCCCCCGCCCTGCTGCGGCGCCCGGCCGAGATAGCGCACCCGCACCCGCCCCACGCCCTGCGACAGCATTCCCAGCTCGCTCGCCGCCTCGCGCGACAGGTCGATGATCCGGCTGTCGACGAACGGCCCGCGGTCATTGATCCGCACCACCAGCCGCCGCCCGTTCTCCAGGTTCGTCACCTCGACCAGACCGGGCAGAGGCAGGGTCTTGTGCGCCGCCGTCAGGGCATGCATGTCGAACCGCTCGCCGGTCGAGGTCGGCCGGCCGTTGAAGGCGTCGCCGTACCAGGACGCCATCCCGACCTCCTCATAATCCGGCTGTTCCTTGGGCGTGTACCAGCGCCCGCGCACCTGATAGGGCCGCATCGTCCCCGACACGATCGGCGCCGGGTCCTTGACGACGGGCGGGCGGTCCTCGCCGCGCCCGGCGACCGTCTCGCGCACGCCTGCTCCGCCGACGGTGGAACAGGCGGCCAGCAGCGAAAACAGCCCCAGGATCAGCGCGCCGCGCACTCCCTGTCCAAACGTCATCGACCCGCCTCGCAAAAAATACGAAAACAGGATGACCGAAGACATTTCCGCTTTGGTTAATGACCCGTTCGCCTGCTATGGCGTCCGCCTCCGCTGCGGCGGCAAGGAAGTGTGGCCGAGTGGTTTAAGGCACTGGTCTTGAAAACCAGCGACGGTGAGAGCCGTCCGTGGGTTCGAATCCCACCGCTTCCGCCAAGTTATTACGCCACCACGGGATTTGCGGGCCGCTCCGGATTTGCGCCCTAAACCGCGCCCGACGGACTTTCAGGCGAACTGGCCAGAAACGCACAAAGTGCTCTTCCGGGATGGTGTGCGGCACCCAACCTAGAGCCCAAGGGATTGAGGGACGTATTCTCAGATTCCATGACCTGTGGACATCGACGCATCGACGGAGACGGTGCAGCGGGCCCTACCACGGGCTGTCGGCCGGACGCCGAGTATGACGGGTGATCGACACGTCGGTCGAAATCGCAGGCTATAGGTTATTATAGAAAATGCCCAGTGGATTGATGAAGGCTCTCATCTATCATTGGTTGATCTTTGCACTCGACGCATGCCCTATTCTCTTCAGGCTGGATTAATCGGGACCAGAAACGGCGTGATCAGAGTCGATGCAAACTACATTTATCAAGCCGCCGCACAGATTCGCCCGCTCGCGGGTTTGACACCAGACAATAGGGCAGCTGGACCTTGGTTTGCAGCTCTATACGCGGCAAGAGCAGCCATTCAGCCGCTCGTTTGGGGCAGCGTGTTTGGTCTCCGTACTTGTCAAGCGAGTGGTTCGAACCTCGTCACCGCCTTGGACAATCTCCTCGTGGCCTACGACGACCCACAAATCTGGTCTGAGCTGCTTGATGTCGCAAAGATTGCACAGCTTCAACACGCCCTATCAAGCTTCGAAGTCATTCTGGCTGCTGAGCTTCAGATGCTTCCTGTTTATCTAGCCACTCCAAAGGGCGGCTTCGACATGCATACGCTTATCGGAGCGGGCGAAGTTTGTTTTCCCGAAGATCTAACTTCGAAAGTTCCGGAAGCGTTGCCAGACGTTCGGGAAGCGACGAAATGTATTGCTTTTGAGCTTCCGACTGCGGCTGGTTTCCATCTTCACCGGGTGAATGAAGCCGTTCTCCGTCGCTACTATGACGCCGTGACTGGAGGAAAAATGCGGCCACGAAAAGGGTCTATGGGAGACTATCTTAACGCGCTCGGGCAGCACCAAGTTGGCGACGCCAAAGTGAAGGCGGCTCTCACCGAATTGCGCGATCTACATCGAAATCCGCTGATGCATCCGGAGCAATCAATCGATAGCGTGGAAGCCGCTATCGGGCTGTTGGGTTCGGTCCGGACGACCGTGGGCTACATGTTGAAGGAAATCCCAGAGCCGCAGAACAATCTGCTGGCATCGGTGTTGGCGACATTTGGCCATCAGCCAGGTAACTGACGTCGAAACGGTTATCATGGGCACACGGGAAGGGTGTGGGAGCCATTTCAAATATCCCCGTCCCGCTGGGTTGGGGCTTTTTAGTGCCTCCTGATAATGTTCAAGGCCTCTAAGTTGGCTTTTCCACCTTAGCCCTTGCTATTGCCCCGTCTGCCGTTAGGAACCCGGCTCCCCTGCCTGGAGCCCTGCCATGACGGCGACGAAACCGATGACGATCGGGATCGATTTCGGCACGACCAATACGGTCGTGGCCCTGACCGATGCGGATGGCCTCGCCCATCTCGTGACCTTCGACGCCATCGAGGGCCAGACCACCACCTTCCGCTCGGCGCTCAGTTTCCAGACCCATCCGGGCGTGGACGGCCAGCCGCCCGAGCGTGTGGTCGAGGCCGGGCCCTGGGCCATCGCCGCCTATGTCGAGGATCCGCTGGAGACCCGCTTCATCCAGTCGTTCAAGACCTTCGCCGCCAGCGCCGCCTTTACCGAAACCCGGATCGACAACAAGCGCTACGCCTTCGAGGATCTGCTGGCCGCCTTCCTCTTGCGCCTGCGCCACCACGCCGGCGACGCACTAACGGATGCCCCGCCCGCCGTCATCGTCGGCCGTCCCGTCACCTTTGCGGGCGGCAATCCAGACGAGACCCTGGCCCTGTCGCGCTATCAGACGGCGTTTCAGCGGCTGGGCTTCACCGACATCCGATATGCGCACGAGCCGGTCGGCGCCGCCTTCTATTTCGCGCGCCAGCTGAAGGCGGACGCGACGGTCCTGGTCGCCGACTTCGGCGGCGGCACCAGCGACTTCTCCATCATCCGGTTCGAACATACATCCGACGGCCTGCGGTCGACGCCGATGGCGCGCTCGGGCGTGGGCGTGGCGGGCGACGCCTTCGACTACCGGATCATCGATCAGTTGGTGTCGCCCGAACTCGGCAAGGGCGGGCTGTACAGTTCGGTCGGCAAACAACTGCCTATTCCCCAGCGGTATTATTCCGCCTTCGCCCGCTGGGATCAGCTGGCCCTGCTACGCGCCTCGCGCGACATGCGCGACATCCGCGCCCTGGCCCGCACCGCGCTTGAGCCGGAGAAGATCGAGCGCCTGATCGAGGTGCTGGACGACAATCACGGCCACGATCTCTACCGCGCCGTCTCCACGCTGAAGATGGCCTTATCGGCTGACGACCAGGCGACCTTCCTGTTCCAGGCCGGCGGCGTCCATATCGAAAAGCCAGTCGCCCGCGCCGATTTCGAACGCTGGATTACGCCGGAACTGGCCGCCATCGAGGGCGCGGTGGATCAGGCGATGGCTCGTAGCGGCCTGGCCCCCGACGCCATCGACCGCGTCTTCCTGACCGGCGGCACCTCCTTCGTGCCGGCCGTGCGGGCGCTTTTCCAAAACCGCTTCGGCGCAGAGCGGATCGAGACGGGCGGCGAGTTCGAATCCATCGCCGCCGGCCTGGCCCTGATCGGGCGCGAGGCGGATCTGGACCTGTGGAGCGAAAAGGCGGTCTAAATCCCGCCCTAGAACCCTTGCGCCCGCGCCACCCGTTCGGCGTGGAAACCGGCGTCGCCCAGCAGTTCGTTCAGCACCCGCACCCGCTTCATGAACAGGCCCACGTCGTATTCGTCGGTCATGCCGACGCCGCCGTGCATCTGGACCGCCTCCTGCACCGCCAGTTCGGCGACGCGCCCCGCCTTGGCCTTGGCGATGGAGGCCGCCAGCGGCGCGTCCTCGCGCCCCTCGTCGAGGGCGATCTGGGCGCCGATCGTCGCCGCGCGCGCCAGCTCCAGCTCCGAGAACAGATGCGCGGCCCTGTGCTGCAACGCCTGGAACTCGCCGATCAGCTTTCCGAACTGTTTGCGGGTCCGCAGATAATCCAGCGTCGTCTTGAACGCCTGATCGCCGGCGCCTGTCAGGCTGGAAGCCGCGCAGGCCCGCCCCAGGTCCAGCGCGCCGTCCAGCAGCGCCTCCCCGCCCCCGACCGCGCCGATCACCGCATCGGCGTCGACCGCCACATCAGTCAGCGTGATCCGCGCCGCATTGTGCGCATCCACCATCACCGTGCGCTCGACCGCGACGCCCGCCGTCGCCGGATCGACCAGGAACAGCGTCGTCCCCTCCTCAGCCGTCGCGACGACGATCAGGGCGTCGGCCACATGGCCGTCCAGCACGAAGGCCTTGGCGCCATTCAGCCTGAAACCATTGCCCGCGCGCTCGGCCTGCGTGGTGATCCGGGAAGGCGCATGCTTGGCGCCCTCGTCCACCGCCAGCGAAAGGATCGCCTCGCCCGCTGCGATCCTGGGCAGCCAGGCCTGCTGCGCCTGCGATCCGCCGTCGATCAGCACCTTGGCTGACAGGATCGACGAGCCCAGATACGGCGACGGCGTCAGGGTGCGCCCCAGGCTCTCGGCGATCACCCCGGCTTCGACCGCGCCCAGCCCCATGCCGCCCAGCGCCTCGGGGATGATGACGCCGGCGAAGCCCATCTCGCCAAAGGTCCGCCACAGGTCGCGCGACACCCCGTCGGCGTCCCGCTCGTCCCGCAGCTTTCTCAGATGGGCGATCGGCGCCTGTTCGTTCAGGAAGCCGTCGGCGGCGTCCTGCAACATCGTCTGTTCTTCGGTCAGGATCAGGGGCATCGTCTCACGCTCCCGGCAGTTGCAGCAGGTGTTTGGCGATGATGTTCAGCTGAACCTCGCTGGTGCCGCCCTCGATGGAGTTGGCCTTGGTCCGCAGCCAGTCGCGCGCGGCCTTGCCGTCGTTCGACCGCTCTCCCTCCCATTCCAGAGCGTCGGCCCCGCCCGCCGCCATAAGCAGCTCATGGCGCCGCTTGTTCAGCTCGGAGCCATAGTATTTCAGCATGGAGGCGATGGCCGGGTGCGCCTGTTTGGCCTTCACCTGATCGCCGACCCGCTCCATCGCCAGACGGAAGGCGGCGGCGTCGATCTCCAGGTCCGCGATCCGCGCGCGCAGCATCGGCTCGTCCAGACGCCCAGCTTCGTCGGCGCCGATGGCGTCCAGCGCCACCTGCCCCACCGGCCGCCCGCCGCCGACCTCGCCCATCGCGCCGATCATGGTCCGCTCATGCGCCAGCAGGTATTTGGCCACGTCCCAGCCGCGGTTCAGCGTGCCGACCAGGTTTTCCTTTTCCACCCGGACATCGTCGAAGAAGGTCTCGCAGAAGGGCGACTTGCCTGAAATCAGGGTGATCGGCCGCGTCGTCACGCCCGGCGTCTTCATGTCGAACAGCACGAAGCTGATGCCCAGATGTTTGGGCGCCTCGGGGTCCGTGCGCACCAGGCAGAAGATCCAGTCGGCCTTGTCGGCGTAGGAGGTCCAAATTTTCTGGCCGTTGACGACCCAGTGGTCGCCCCGATCTTCCGCCCGCGTCTGAATGGACGCCAGATCGGATCCCGCGCCCGGCTCGGAATAGCCCTGGCACCAGCGGATCTCGCCGCGGACGATCTCTGGCAGGAAGCGCTTCTTCTGCTCTTCCGTCCCAAAGGCCAGCAGCGCCGGACCCAGCATCCAGACGCCGAAACTGGCCAGGGCCGGCTGGGCCTTGATGCGCCGCAGTTCGGAGGCCAGCACCTTGGCCTCCTCGCGGCTGAGGCCGCCTCCGCCGTATTCCTTGGGCCATTCCGGCGCTGTCCAGCCCCGTGCCCCCATCCGCTCCAGCCACAGCTTATGCGCCGGGGTCTTGAACGTGGGATTTCGGCCGCCCCAGATCATTTCGTCGTCGGCCATCGGCCCGCGACATTCGGCCGGGCAGTTCGCCTCCAGCCAGGCGCGCGTCTCGGCGCGGAATTGCTCCAGATCGGTCATTCCTCGTCTCCCATGGCGTGCGTCGCTGACCGGCCGAAACCGATGCGAGACATCGTTGGGAATGACCTTATCCAGGAAATCCCCGCCTTAGAAAGCGAAACCTGAATGCCGATCACCTAGAGCCTGATCGGCTGAGGTGGAATCGCTTCGCGATTCCGCTGATGCCGTGAATCAGGCTCCAGATTGATGCTGGAGCGAAATCTGAACCGAGTTGGACTGCATCCAACTCAACCGATTTCGCTCTAGCTGACGTAACGTCAGATCAGGCCGTGACCCTTGGGCAGTTCGGCATAGCGGTGAACCCTCGTCGCCATCACCAGACCGAAACCGATCATGACGGTCAGCATCACCGTGCCGCCATAGGATAAGAGCGGCATCGGCACACCCACGACCGGCGCCAGCCCCATCACCATCGCCCCGTTGATCAGCACATAGAGCGCGAATGTCGCCGTCACGCCCGACGCCGCCAATCGCCCGAAGTGACTGTGCGACAGCGAGGCGATCCTCAGCGAGATCAGGATGATGGCGGCATAGGAGGCCAGAAGCGTGAAGGTGCCCACAAAGCCGAACTCCTCGGCGAAGGCGGCGAAGATGAAGTCGGTCTGGCGCTCGGGAAGGAACTCCAGCTGGCTCTGGCTGCCCAGGCCGAACCCGCGCCCCAGCGGTCCGCCCGACCCCATAGCGATCTTGGACTGCACGATCTGATAGCCCTTGTCCGACATGTCGGCCTCGGGGTTCAGGAAGGTCAGCACCCGGTGACGCTGATAGTCGTGCATGCCGAACATGACATAAGGCGGCACCAGCACGGCGGCGGCGATGATCAGCGGCAGGATGATCCGCCAGCTCAGCCCGGCGACGAACATGATCGCCGCCCCCGTCAAACCGATCAGCATGGCCGATCCCAGGTCCGGCTGGTGCGCGACCAGCAAGAACGGCAGGCCGATGATCCCGACCGGGAAGATCAGCTTCCAGTGGAAACTCGCCTCCTTGGCTGAGGCCCCGTGATACCAGCGCGCCAAGGCCAGCACGACGCCGATCTTCATGATCTCGGATGGCTGGATGCGTGTGAACCCCAGGTCAAGCCATCGGGTGGCGCCCAAGGCTGTATAGCCCAGCGGGGTCTCCACCAGCGCCAGCATGAACAGCGCCATCCCGTAGATGGGATAGGCCAGGGCGAACCAGTAGCGGATGCTGATCAGCGACAGCATCAGCATCAGCGCCAGGCACATGCCGAACCGGATCAGGTGCTTCATCGCCCACGGCGACCACGATCCGCCGGCCACCGAATACAGCATCAGGGCGCCGGTGCCGGACACCACGCACAGCAAGGCCGTCAGCCGCCAGTCGATCTGGCCCAGCTTGGTCGAGACGCGTTCGCGCTCACCGGGACGTGACAGGGCCGAGGCGGTCAACGGCCGGGCTCGGAAAGATAGGGTCGCGGACCGCTGGTCGCAGATGGCGCAGGGCGGCTCGGTTGGGGCGGGGCCACGACATCGGGCTCGGGCGCGGCGCCGACGACGCCGTCCTCGACGATCGCGTCGCCGGTCGGTTCGGGCGGCAGCGGCCGTTCGATCCGGGCTCGCATGTCCGGATCCTTGAGCAGCACGGTGCGCATCACCTCACGCGCACGCGGCGCGCCGGCGGTCGCCCCGCCCTTGCCCCCGTGTTCGACGATGATGGCGACCGCATATCGCGGCGCATCCACCGGAGCGAAGGCCACGAACAGGTTGTGGTCCTTCAGCGCCCAGATATTGCTCTTGCGCGAGCCGGAGCCGTAATTCCGGACCTGGGCCGTGCCGGTCTTGCCGGCCATCTGGATGTCGCCCAGGCCCAACTGGCTCTGGCGATAGGCGGTGCCGGATCGATCGTTGGCCACTGCGATCATACCCTGGCGCACATATTCGACGTGGGCCGGATCGAACGGCAGGTCCGGCGCCTCGGCCCCGCTGGGCTGCTCGACGCCGCCGATGGACTTGATCAGGCGCGGTTGAAGCTGCTTCTTCCCGTTTGCCAGCCGCGAGGTCATGACAGCCAGCTGCAGGGCGTTCACCGTGATCGCGCCTTGCCCAATCGCAACCGAAGTCGTCTCCCCCGGATGCCAGACCGGATCGCGCGGGAAAGTCCGCGCCTTCCATTCCGTGGACGGCAGCAGGCCTTTGCGCTGGTTGCCGACGCCAATGTCGAACTCGTGCTCGAAGCCCAGCGCCAGCCCGGCCTTGCGGATATTGTCCACGCCCGCGCGGTTGCACATGGCGTAGAAATAGACGTCGCACGAGTTCTTGATCGCGTCGTGCATATTCTGGGTGCCATGCCGCCCCCAGCATCGCTGCGTTCGGTTGCCCGTCCGATACGAACCCGAGCAGAACACCGTCAGCTTCGGATCGACGCCGGCTTCCAACAGAGCCAGCGCCGTCGTCGGTTTGAAGGTCGAGCCCGGCGGGAAGGTGCCGTTCAGCGTCTTGTCCAGCAGCGGTTTGCGCTCATAGTCGGCCAGGGCGCGATAAGTCTTGCTCGGCACGCCGCCGACGAACAGGTTCGGATCGAACGACGGCGCAGACATCATGCACAGGATGTCGCCGTTTCGCACATCCATGACCACACAGGCCCCCGACTCGTCGCCAAACACTTCCAGCGCCCGGTTCTGAACATCGGCGTCGAGCGTCAGGATGACTTCCTTGCCCGGCACGGCGGGCCGCGACCCGCCGATGTCCTCGGCCACCACGCGACCGCGCGCATCCACCTCGACCCGATTGCCGCCCGGCTCGCCACGCAGCGACGCGTCCAGCGCCTTTTCGACGCCCTGGCGGCCGATGCGGAAGCTGGGGTTGAACAACAGGGCGGGCGGCTGCTCGCCCTTGTCACGGATCGCCTTGACGTCCCGATCCGAAACCTTGGCCACATAGCCGATGACGTGGGCGAACGATCCGCCGAACGGATAGTAGCGCGCCTCGTTCATATCGACCATCACGCCGGGCAGTTCGTTGGCGTACTG
>NZ_DAMBJX010000076.1:0-11522 GCF_032067225.1 Brevundimonas vesicularis
CGAGAGACGCTCACCCTTGGGCGCTACGGGCGGGGCGGTCTGAGCCTGTCGCAGGCGCGGGAACGTCTGTTCGAGATCAAGCGGACCATCGCGGAGGGCGTGTCGCCCGCCTTGGAGAAGCAGCGCGCCAAGCGTCGTCTGAAAGAGGCGCGCAGCTTCGAGTATGTCGCCCAGCGTTGGATGGACACCGCACCGATGGCGGACAGCACGCGGAACATGCGCCGGTCGATCTTCAATCGCGAGGTGCTGCCGCAGTGGCGCAACCGTTTGCTCAGCGAGATCACTCCCGACGACATCCGGGCGCACTGCAAGACCATCGTGGACCGTGGCGCGCCGGCGACGGCGATCCATGTGCGCGACATCGTCAAACAGATCTACGCCTGGGCCATCCTGCACGGGGAGAAGATCGACAATCCGGCGGACGGCGTGGGGCCGGCGTCGATCGCGACCTTCCGGCCGCGCGACCGCAGCCTGTCGCCGAGCGAGATCCGGATCATGCTGGGGGTTCTCGGAGAGGTGGCGACCCTGCCGACCATCCGGCTCGGGCTGAAGTTCATCCTCCTCAGCATGGTGCGAAAGAGCGAACTGCAGGATGGCGTCTGGCCAGAAGTGGATTTCGAGAACGCCGTCTGGTCGATCCCCGCGGCGCGGATGAAACGGTCCCGGCCCCACAACGTCTATCTGTCGACCCAGATGCTCGACATCCTGATCGCCCTGAAGACCTGCGCGGGGAACTCCAAATACATCCTTCCGTCGCGCTACGACGCGGACGCGCCGATGTCGCGGGCGACCTTCAATCGCGTGACCTCCGCTATCGCCGAGCTGGCGAAGAAGCGAGGACTGCCGTTGGAGCCTTTCACGGTTCATGACCTGCGCCGCACGGCTTCGACCCTGTTGCATGAGATGGGGTTCAACTCGGACTGGATCGAGAAGGGCCTGGCTCACGAGGAGCGGTCGTCACGCGGCGTCTACAACAAGGCGGAGTTCGAGATGCAGCGACGGCATATGGCGCAGCAGTGGTCGGACGCGGTCGAGGCCTGGGAGGCCGGGCGGACGTTCACGCCGGTGCTCAGTGTGCCGGAGGGAGAGGGACCTCGCTTCGATCCGAAGTTCTGACGGGTCGGCTGACGCGTCGGCGGACGTCGGGCGGCGGGGCGCGGCGGATCGGCTGGTTGCGGCGCCGCTCGAGCCAGGCCTCGACCTCGGCTAGGTCCCAGACCACGCAGCGGGGCGTCAGGAGGAACCGCTTCGGAAACTCGCCCCGGCGCTCCATCTCCCAGATGGTGCTGTCGGCGAGCGGCACCATCTGATGCAGTTCAGGCTTCTTGATCGTGCGCCGCAGGGGCGGGGTGGTCTGGCCCATGTCGAACTCCGTCTCTGTCCTCAGGAGAATCGACGCGAAAGCAGGCGATAGATGAAGCCGCAGGCTTACGCCCGGTCGCTTACGGTCGGGATCGACTCTCTCGCGATCACGCCGCCTTCGATCCGCAGCACGAGCTGGCGCGGGTCTGTGTGAGGTCCTCAAGGATGACGCAGTCAGGGCCAGGCCCGCCGGCGCAGGCCGCGTCGCAGTCGGTCACGAGCTTGGCCAGATCGGCTTCCAGCGCCTTCAGTTCGGAAAGCTTGGTCTGGACGTCCTCCAGGTTCCGACGCGCCAGATCGCGGGCGTCGAGGCAGGAGCGGTCGCCGTTCTCCAGCAGATCGACCAGACTGCGGACCTGGTCGATCGGAAACCCGAGCTCGCGGCAGCGGCGGATGAAAGTCAGTCGCTTGAGGTCGGCGTCGCCATAGGTGCGGTGGCCGCCGTCGCGTCGGGCGGCCCGGCGCACCAGGCCGATCTCCTCATAGTAGCGGATCGTCGGAGGGGTGGTCCCACTGCGCCTGGCGAGGGCTCCGATGGAAAGCGCGTGGTCCATGTCGTCATCCGGAAAAAGGGCTTGAAGCTAAAGTTACTTGAAGTCCTACAACGCGTCCACGGAACGGCGGATCGCGCCGTTCAGGAGAGTGAGACATGTTGCCGAAGGACGTCCCAATCGCCTGCACTCTGGGGGCCGGCGACTATCAGGCCCGGATGCGGTGGATCGCGGATCTCAACCAGCGCAGCCTTCAGGGTCATCATCGGGACGACCTGACGCTGCGTATCGACTATGAGGCCGGCGCCCTCGCGGATGTGGAAGAACTGGTCCGTCAGGAAACCGCCTGCTGCGCTTTCCTCGACTTCGAGATCGAGGAGCGCCCAAGCTCGGTCCGTCTCGTCGTCACGGCGCCGGAAGACGCCCGTCTCGCCGCCGACACCCTGTTCGAAGACTTTATCGCCTCGGGTCCGTCGACCCGGGCCCAAACCTGTGGATGCTGTTGATCATGACGTCTCTTACTCCCGGCGCGCCGTTGAACGTCGAGCCCGCCAAGGGCGATGCGAACCAGAAGGCGGTCGGCGTCGGCTCCGTCGTCGCGACCACGGGTGCCGTGCTTGGCTGCGCCGCCTGCTGCGTCGTGCCACTGGCCTTCCCGGTGTTGGCCCTGGGCGCGTCCGGCGCCGTCCTGGCCTGGTTCGCGGGAGCCCATATGTGGATCACCGGTCTTGCCCTGGTGATCGTCCTCGCCGCCTGGGCTTGGCTCGGATGGCGGACGTTCCGCCGCGGTCGTCCGCTGGCGCGCTCGACCGTCATCATGATGATCGGCTCGACGTTGATGCTCGCCCTAGCCCTGATCTGGCCGCGGATCGAACCCGCTCTTATGGCGATGATCCGATGACCTCTGAACAGACGCCGCGGAAGAAGGGCAGGCCGCTTTGGGTGGTGCTCGGCCTGGCCGGCGCCTGTGCGGTCTGCTGCGCCGTGCCGATCGTGATGCTCCTGGCGGGCGGCGCTACGCTCGTTGCCGCAGGCGCGGCCCTGAGTCAGAGCTGGGACGCGATCGCCTGCGGCGCGCTGATACTGATCGTCCTCGGCGCCGCTCTTGTGATGATGCGGCCGAAGCGCCCGGCGCCGTCCTGCAGCGTGGACGGCGCTTGCGGCTGCAAGGAAAAGGCCTGACAGGTCTGGCCGGGTGGCGGCAGTGGTTGGAGCGCCGCAAGGTCTGGACCTCGGATGAACACCTCTGAACTTCGCGACGCCCTGGAAACGCGGCAGGTCTGGATCTACTTCGCCGCCGTGATCGTCGCGGTGGCCGTCGGGCTTCTGGTCCCAAGTACAGAAATCCTTGAGGGGGCGATCAATCCGGCGCTGGCCTTGATGCTGTTCGTCACCTTCCTGCAGGTGCCGGTCGCCGCGCTTGGCCGGGCGCTTCGCGAACTGCGATTCATGGGCGCCTTGCTGGCTGTCAACTTCGTCGCCGTGCCCTTGCTGGTCCTCGGCTTGGTCCAGTTCCTGCCGGCCGATCCTCTGATCCGGTTGGGCGTGCTGATGGTGCTGCTCTGTCCGTGCATCGACTATGTCGTGACATTCGCTCACCTGGGCCGGGCGGACGCCCGATTGTTGCTGGCGTCGACGCCTGTGCTGCTGATCGCACAAATGGCGCTCTTGCCGATCTATCTGCGCCTGTTCCTCGGCGCCGAGGCGGCGGCCTATGTCCAGCCGGGTCCATTCATCCACGCCTTCGTCTGGTTAGTTGCCATCCCCTTCGTTCTGGCGGCGCTTGTCCAGGCATGGGCCGTGCGCAGCGCGACCGGGGATCGGGTCTCGTCAGCGCTTGGCTTGGCGCCCGTGCCCGCGACGGCGCTGGTGTTGTTCATCGTGGTCGCCGCGGTCGTGCCGCAACTCGGGCAAACACTCGACAGAACCCTGAGCGTCGTGCCGGTCTATATCGCCTTCGCCGTCTTGGCGCCGCTTGTCGGATGGGCCGTCTCAGGGTTCGCGCGTCTGACGCCCGAGGCGGGTCGCGCCGTCGCCTTCAGCGCCGGAACCCGCAACTCGCTCGTGGTTTTGCCGCTGGCCCTGGTCGTGCCCGGCGCAATCCCCTTGGTCCCGGCCATTATCGTCACCCAGACGCTGATCGAGTTGGTGGCCGAGCTCCTCTACATCCGGCTCATGCCGAGGCTTGGAAGTCGAACGGCCTGAACACTGTAGGGCGAGGGTCTTGAATATTTCCATAGTTCGACTAATTCGGAATTATGGAAACCGAAGCCTCGATTCTCGCTCTCGCCGCCTTGGCGCAATCAACGCGTCTGGAGGCGTTTCGCCTGCTGGTTCGCCATGAACCCGATGGTCTGCCGGCCGGTGACATCTCCAACCATCTGGCCATTCCGGCGAACACCCTGTCGTCCCATCTCGGCGTCCTGACCCGGGCGGGGTTGATCAAGTCGGAGCGTCGCAGCCGGTCGATCATCTACCGCGCCGATCTGGACCGCCTTCGCGATTTGGTCCTGTTCCTGCTCAAGGACTGCTGCGGGGGCAGGGCGGACCTGTGCGAGCCGCTTCTGGCAGAACTCGCGCCTTGCTGTCCCTGAGGACGCCATGGACGTCGTCATCTATCACAACCCCGCCTGCGGGACGTCTCGCAACGCCTTAGAGCTGATCCGCCACGTCGGGATCGAGCCTCATGTGGTCGAGTATCTCAAGACCCCGCCGTCGCGCGCCATGGTCGCCTGGCTGGCGGAGCAGACCGGCGCCCCGCTGCGCGACCTGCTGCGGGAGAAGGGCACGCCCTTCGCCGAACTGGGTCTCGAGAATCCCGCCCTGACGGATGACCAGTTGCTCGATGCGATCGAGGCCCATCCGATCCTGCTCAACCGTCCGATCGTGGTCAGCCCCCTTGGGGTCCGCCTGTGCCGCCCGTCGGAGGCCGTGCTGGACCTGCTGCCGGCCGAGAACCTGAAGCCCTTCACCAAGGAAGACGGGGAGGTCGTAATCGACGCGGACGGCCAGCGGGTGGCGAGATGACCGACGCGCCCGCCGCTCCGCCGCGCTGCCTGTCGTTCCTCGACCGCTGGCTGACGGTATGGATCTTCGCCGCCATGGCGCTGGGCGTCCTGCTCGGAACCGTGGTGCCGGGCCTGCCCGCCTGGGTCGACAGCCTGTCGGTCGGGACCACCAACATCCCGATCGCCATCGGCCTGATCCTGATGATGTACCCGCCGCTGGCCAAGGTCCGCTACGAGGCCCTGCCGCGCGTGTTCGCCGACAAGCGGGTGCTGGCCCTGTCGCTGATTCAGAACTGGGTTCTCGGCCCGGTGTTGATGTTCGCCCTGGCGGTGATCTTCCTGCGCGATCAGCCGGAGTACATGACCGGCGTGATCCTGATCGGCCTGGCGCGCTGCATCGCCATGGTGCTGGTCTGGAACCAGCTGGCGCGCGGCGACAACCAGTATGTGGCCGGTCTCGTAGCCTTCAACTCGATCTTCCAGATCCTGTTCTTCAGCCTCTACGCCTGGCTCTTCCTCACCGTTCTGCCGCCGTTGTTCGGCCTGCAGGGCAGCGTGGTGGACGTCAGCGTCTGGACCATCGCCGGAGCCGTGCTCGTCTACCTCGGCGTTCCGTTCCTGGCCGGATTCCTGACCCGTCGCAGCCTGATCGCCCGCAAGGGGGCCGACTGGTACGAGCGCCGCTTCCTGCCGCGCATCGGGCCGATCACCCTGATCGCGCTGCTCTTCACCATCGTGGCCATGTTCAGCCTCAAGGGCGGAGAGGTCGTGGCCCTGCCGCTGGACGCCCTGCGCATCGCCATTCCGCTGACGATCTACTTCCTCGTCATGTTCGTCGTCAGCTTCCTGATGGGCAAGCTGATCGAGGCGGACTACCCGCGCACCACGGCCTTGGCCTTCACCGCGGCCTCCAACAATTTCGAGCTGGCCATCGCGGTCGCCATCGCGGCGTTCGGCCTGGCCTCGCCGGTCGCCTTCGCGGCCGTCATCGGTCCGCTGGTGGAGGTGCCGGTGCTGATCCTGCTGGTGTCGGTCGCCCTTTGGATGGGCCGGCGCTGGTTCCCCGACACGGTCCCGCCGGCGGACGCCCCGTGATGGTGGTCCTGTATCTGATCGAAGCGACCGACGCCGGCCTCATCGCCGCGCTGCGGGCCGAAGGCCTGCCTGCGCCGGACGCCGGCCGCTACTTCAGCGCCGATCACTCCGGCGCGGTCGTCGGCTACGTCGGGCTGGAAGGGGAGGGGCGCGACCTGCTGCTCCGCTCGCTGGTCGTGCTCGCCGACCGGAAGGCCTGCGGCCTGGGAAGTCGGGTGCTGGCCGCCGCCGAGATCGTCGCCGGTAACATGGGCGCTGCACGGCTGCACCTGCTCACCACCACGGCCGAACCCTTCTTCGCCCGGAACGGCTACCGGACGGCGAACCGCCAGACGGCGCCGGAGGCGATGCGGCGGACCCGCGAGTTCGCGGGGCTGTGCCCGGCCTCGGCGGCCTATCTGACCAAGGACCTGTGATGACCTTCGCCCGTCTCCGACCGCTGCCCGATCCGGATCATCTGCCGGCCCTGGACAAGGCCTGTCTCTCGGCCGATCCGGCCCGCGGTCTGGGGCCGCACGACCATCCGCCCCGGATTCTGCTCCTATACGGATCGCTGCGCGAGCGGTCCTATTCGCGCTTCTGTGTCGAGGAGGCGGCCCGCCTGCTGCAATGGATGGGATGCGAAACCCGCATTTTCGATCCGTCGGACCTGCCGCTTCCCGGGTCGCCCGGCGACGACGACCACCCGGCGGTGCGCGAGCTGCGCGAGCACGCCCTGTGGTCCGAAGGCATGGTCTGGTGCAGCCCCGAACGGCACGGCCAGGTCTCGGGCCTGATGAAGCTCCAGATCGACCATCTTCCTCTGAGCCTGGGCGGGATGCGGCCGACGCAGGGGCGAACCCTGGCCGTCATGCAGGTCTCGGGCGGGTCGCAGAGCTTCAACGCCGTCAACACCCTGCGGCTTCTGGGCCGCTGGATGCGGATGATCACCATCCCCAACCAGTCGAGCGTGGCCAAGGCCTTCCAGGAGTTCGACGACGCCGGGCGGATGAAGCCGTCCGCCTACTATGAGCGCATCGTCGACGTGATGGAGGAGCTGGTGCGCTTCACCATCCTGACCCGGCCGCACGCCGCCCAGCTGGTGGACCGGTACTCCGAACGCAAGGCGGCCGGGGTTCGGGTCGACACCGCGACCGACCTCTCCTCCGTCGCCATCGCCGCACAGTGAGCGACGACGCTAGAGCGTGGTCCTGAGAGATGGGTCGATTGATTTTCGCCAGTCCTCTCCGACGCTGGCGGCGTCGGCGAACTCCGGCCATCGGGCGACCGCGTCGCGGACCTCCTGGACGATCGCCCGGGCCCGGCGCGTGTTGATCGAGGCGGTGCGGGCGCTGGCGTCGAAGTCGTCGAGGGTGAAGCCGTCGCGCTTGCCGTTCATCGCCATCTGGTGGCGCGCCGTCCACAGGCCGGTCGGGTTGTAGCTCCAGGTGATGTCATAGGCCGGCGACAGCGACCAGGCACCGGACCGGTCCATCAGGAAGGCGATGTTCTTGACGTGGTCGTCCTGGTTGCGGGCGATGATGTTGAAGACCATGCGCCGGTACTGTTCCTCGATCGCCGCCATCGGCAGGCCGAGTTGGCGGATGACCAGGAAGGCCTGCTCATAAGCGTAGGCGTTCGGATCGCAGAAGTCGTAGTGGGCCAGGGCCGCCAACGATTGCAGATGAAGCTTGCCGCCGCCCGGCAGGCGATCGAACCGCTTGGTCATGAAGTGGCGCCGGCCGCCTTCCTCGAGCAGGCGGCATTCGGCCACCTGGACGCCCGCCGCCGCGGCCATCCGGGCGTAGGCGTATTCGACCGCGCCATAGCCTTCGGGATCGGCCAGCTCCCGGTCCTTGTTGTTCTTCACCCCGTCGAACTTCAGCAGCCAGTAGTCGAAGCCGTCGCCGGCCTCGACCTGACCCGAGCGGACTTCGTTGGTGGCCGCGTTCCAGGCGATCACCGCCTTGGCCCGGGCGCCGCCGGCCGAGGTGCCGACGCGCAGGATCTCGCGCAGGGCGTCGGCCTTCTTGCTGTCGGCGAATGACGCCTGCAGATCGTTGCGGTGGCTGAGGACCTCGGACGCCAGTTCGACGAGGGCGTCGATCTGGATCCTGGCGGCCTTGCGGGGGCGGGGCCCGACCGCGGGCGCGAACTCCAGCGCGCCCATACCGCGCGCGCCCGTGTAGCAGAGGCGCTCCACGGCGTTGAAACTCTCCGGCGTCCGTCCCTGGGTCGCCAGCCAGGCGTCGATCAGGGTGTTGCCGTATTTGTCGGGGAGGGCGTCCGCCAACAGGCCGGGCAGGCCGTGGAAACTCTCCCGGTTGAGCCCGGGAAAACTGAACACCTGCGCCCCCAGGGGCATGGTCAGCGGCGCTACCTGGATGCCGCTGCCCGCGAAGGCCGGGTCATAGGCGAAGGCGGCGACCTCGGCGCCGTCCTCCAGCGAGACGGCTCCGATCCGGCGGCCCCACAGGCGGACTTCCGCGACGGTGGTCATTGTTCGTCGCCCCAGGTCCAGGGCGCGGCGGCGCCGGCGTCGCGGCCCTCGTCGGCGTCCGGCCGGGCGCGCTGCCGGGTCTTGCCGTGGCGCTCCAGCAGGTCGATCGGATTGGGCGGCGTCTCGGGCAGAAGGCGTTCGAGCCCCTCCAGCCTGTCCAGGGCGCGCAGGCAGCGGACCAGATTGGCCACCTGGACAGAGCCGCCGTCCTCGAGCCGTTCGATGGTCCGCTTGGAGACGCCGGCGGCCTGGGCGAATTGCGCCTGGGTCATCCCGCGCGTCAGGCGCGCATCGGCCATGCGACGGCCGAACTCGGCCACGGCTACGTCATCGGTCGTGAGATTGGTGATCTTCATAATTCGCCACTTTCGGCGACTTATATAGGCTTTAAAGAGTTAAGTCGTCAATAATGGCGACTTGTGATTACGGCGTGTAACTCGTCATTTGTGGCGAATTATCCAGCAATAGCCCTCATAAGTCGTCACAAGTGGCGACTTGCGGCAGGCTACAATTAAGCGCCCGCTCTCGCGACCCCCAAGCCTACGACCGTAGGCCGGCGTCAGCCGGCGGCCGCCGCCTTCGCGCCCGACCTGGACGCCCGGAGGAACCCGACCACGAGAACGAGCACGGTGAGCAGCTGAACGAGGACGCCCTCCAGGGTCGGATACAGGCCGAGGATTTCGATGCGGGGACTCCAGGCGACCGGATGGACGTCGATCCAGCCTGCTTCCTGCAGGGCGGCGACGCCCTTGCCGACCAGGACGACCGACAGGACCGCCATCAGGATCGAGCTGAGAGAGAAGAACCGACCGATCGGCAGGCGCTTGCTGTAGGTCAGCAGGGCCCAGGCCACGACCGCGAGCACGGCGACGGCCGACAGGGCGCCGGCCAGCATGCCGAGGTGACCGCCCTGGCTCCAGATGGCGGCGTAGAACAGGATGGTCTCGAACACCTCGCGGTAGACCACCACGAAGGCGAGCAGGAACAGCAGCCAGGCGGATCGGCCCGACAGGGCCCTGGAGAGCTTGTCGCGGATATAGGTCTGCCAGGCGTCGGCGTGCGATTTGCCGTGCATCCAGATGCCGACGGAGACGAGCACCGCGCCGGCCAGCAGCGAGCCGAAGCCCTCGGTCAGCTCGCGGCTCGCGCCGCTGATCGCGATCAGGAAGGTGGCCGCCGCCCAGGTCGCGCCGCCCGCCGCCAGGGCTGCGATCCAGCCGCCATGCACGTAGCGCAGCGCCTCGGGGCGCTCCGCCTTGCGCAGGAAGGCGATCATGGCGACCACGATCAGCAGGGCCTCCAGCCCTTCGCGCAGGAGGATGGTGAAGGCGCCGGCGAAGCTGGCGACATTGTCCGCCTTCTGGGGGGCGAGGGCCCGTTCGGCGGTGTCGAGCAAGGCGTTGAGGCGTTCGACCTGGGCCTCGACCTCGCCGGTCGGGGCACCGCGTCCAATGGCGGCCCGCAACCCGGTCATGGCGGTTTCGACCCGGCGCAGCAGGGCGCCGTCGCGGGCGCCGAGCGCCGGCTCCACGGGCTCGAAGCCGTCGAGATAGGCCGATAGCGCCAGGTCGGCGGCCTGTTTGCGGTCGCCCGCGCGATAGGCCGTCAGGCTCTCGGTCAGGCGTGTGCGGGCGAGCGTGAGCGCGCCGCCCGAGGCCGGCGACGCCGCCTCCGGATGCCGGCGCAGATAGGCGGTGACGGCGCGGGCCTTGGTCTCGCCGATGCGCGACGCCAGGTCGGCGGGCGTGGTCTGGGTGACCGCCGCCAGGGTGGGGAAGGCGGCCCGGATCGCCGGATCGCTCTCCCACAGGCGCTGGCCTTCGGCGGCTTCGGCCTCGGTGAAGGCGAAGCGTCCGACATAAAAGGCCAGGGCCCAGCGATCCTCGGCCGGCAGATGCGCGAAACTGGCCATCGCCGTGCCGTCCAGGCCCTGGTCGATCACCTGATAGAGGCCGAAGACGCTGCGCTGGCGGGCCCGCTCGACGCCGGCGAAGGCGATGGGCGCGGGGTCCAGCCCCTGAGCGCCTTCGCCGTCGGCGCGGCCCGTGACGCCGTGGCAGACGGCGCACTGCTCCTGATAGAGGGCCTGCCCCCGGGCGAGATCGGGCGGGAAGGACGGCGCCAGCGGGCTCGGATAGGCGGCGAGCAAGGCCGCGGCCAGGGTCTTGGCCTGGGCGGCGACCGCCTTTGGCGCGGCCTTGTCGCGGATGCGGGCCTCCAGGGCGGCGGCGTCGCGCACGAGCGCAGCCTTGCCGGCGGTCGCGGGCAGGGCGTCGATGCGGGTGCGGATCTGGCCCGCGAACTCGGTCATCTCGCCGTATTCGGCCGGGTTGACGATCTGGCCATTGGCCACCGCGCCGGCGTAGTCGACCGACACATAGTCCAGCAACCGCCAAGCGACCTGGGCCTCCGAGGCGGCGGGCGCCTGGGCCTGGACGGGAGCCGGAGCCCCAAGGACCAGGGTCAAGAACAGCAACTGAAGAAGACGACGCATGACGAGCCTAACTGTGAACGGCTCGCATTATCACTGGTGCGTCAGGGTGTCGCGCTCGAAAGTGAAGCGCGCCGGCCCGCGTCATGCCCGTCACCGCAGAACGCGTGGTCATGCAGCACCTCGATGACCTTGCAGGCGGAAACCCGGCCGCCGGCGCATTCGGCCGTCATGCGCGACAGCTCCGTCTTGAGCGCCTCAAGTTGAGCGATCTTCTCTGTGACGTCGCTCAGATGGCGTTCGGCGATCGCATTGGCCTCGCCGCAAGCCCGGTCGGGATGATCCGACAGGTCGAGCAGGGACCGGATCGAGTCGATGTCGAACCCGAGCTGGCGCGCATGACGGATGAAGGAGAGCCGGCGCACGGCGGCGTCGTCGTATAGGCGGCGATCGCTGGCGGTGCGCGGCGGCGCCGGCAAGAGACCGATCTGCTCATAGAAGCGGATGGTCGGGACCTTCACGCCGGTGGCGGCGGCCAGCTTGCCGATGGGGCGAAGGGAAGGGGCGGCGGGGAACGAGGACATGGGCTGGAAATAGACGCTTGATCCTCTAGCGGCTAGAGGATGCACAAGGGTGTACGAGACCACGGAGCCCTC
>NZ_DAMBJX010000077.1:0-11284 GCF_032067225.1 Brevundimonas vesicularis
TGCGGTTCAGATAACGGATCGGCTGCCAGTCCATGTCGGCGAAGGCGCCGTTGATCCGTCCCGCCAGAGCGTCCAGCCGCGAACGAATGTCCTGATAGCTGTCCACGTCGTCGCGCGAGATCGGCGTGACCTGCAACAGGAAGACCTCGCCCCGCATCGAGGCGTTGTCGTGCAGGAACTGTTCGTAACCCAGCAGCCGCTCTTCCAGCCCCTTGGAATAGTCCAGCCGGTCCACCCCCACGATCATCGAGCGGAAGGCCGACGACGCCGCCATTCGATCATAGGTTCGCGCCCCAAGCGCCGAGTTTCGCGCCGCCAGGAAACCGTCCACATCAATGCCGATCGGGAAGACGCCGGTCTGGACCTTGCGACCGAAACACTCCAGCCCGCCGGTCCCGTCCAACTCGCCCTGGGCCTCGGACACCACATAGTCGGTGAACAGATCGCTCCACTCCTGGGTGTGGAAACCGATCAGGTCGAAGTCGAACATCGATTCCACCAGCCGCCGGTGATGCGGCAGGGTCACCAGCAACTGCCGTGCCGGCCAGGGCGTATGCAGGAAGAAGCCGATCCGGTTGCGCACACCCAGGCGGCGCAGATCCCGCGCCATCGGGATCATGTGATAATCGTGGATCCAGATCATGTCGTCGGGCTGTATCAACGGGGCCAGCGCCTCGGCGAACCGCCGGTTCACCCGCTCATAGCCCTCGCCATAGGAACGCTCGTACTGGGCCAGGTCGATGCGGTGGTGGAATAGCGGCCACAACGTCTTGTTGGCGTAGCCGTTGTAGTATTCGTCGACGTCCTGCCCCTCCAGATCGACGAGCCCTACGGTGACGCCGGCCCGGTCCTCGATCTTCACCTCGCCGGTGTAGTGGTCCACCCGCTCGCCCGACCAACCGAACCACAGGCCGTCGTATTTTCTAAGGGCGGCGGACAGGGCCATCGCCAAGCCGCCGGCGGACCCGGCGGCGGGGTCGGTCGGGGCCGAAACCCGGTTCGAAACAACGATCAGGCGGCTCATGACTTCACTTCACACGGCGACCCCAGCCCCGGGGTCCAGACATTAACGCACATCGGTCCAGGAACGGCTCAACAGCACGGCGCAATTGATGATGCCGACCAGGGAATAGGTCTGCGGATAGTTGCCCCACAGCTCGCCATCGTCGATCGAGATATCCTCGCTCAGCAGACCTGCGGCCGTCCGCCGGCTCAGCATTTCTTGGAAGATGGTGCGCGCTTCCTCGATGCGGCCGTTCTGGTGCAGGGCCTCGATGAACCAGAAGGTGCAGAAGTTGAAGGCGGTCTCCGGCTCGCCGAAGTCGTCCGGCTCCACATAGCGGAACAGGTGGCTGCCCTTCTTCAGATCGCGCTCGATGGCGTCGAAGGTGGCGACCTGACGCGGATCGTGCGCCTCCAGGAAACCCAGATCGGTCATCTGCAGCAGGGAGGCGTCCAACTCGCGGCCGCCGAAGCTGGCGGCGAATCGACGCTCATCAGGCAGATAGGCCTCGGCTTCGATCCGCTGACGGATGATCTGCGCCCGCTCACGCCAGAAGGCGGCACGATCCGGCAGGTTCAAATGTTCGGCCGCCTTGGCCAGACGGTCGCAGGCGGCCCAGCACATGACGGATGAATATGTGTGGACCCGCGCAATGGTGCGGAACTCCCACAGGCCCGCGTCGGTCTGATCGTGCATGGCGAAGGCGCGCTCGCCGATCGTCTCCAGCGCGTGGAAATCCTCCAGCGTACCCGGACGCAGGAGCCGTGCGTCATAGAAGGCCTGAACCAGAGGCAGCACGATCTGTCCGTAGACGTCGTGTTGCAGATGTTCGTGCGCCTGATTGCCGATCCGCACCGGCTTCATGCCGCGGTAGCCCTCGACGCTGTCGATGATGCTCTCGCCGATTCCAGGCTCCAGGCCCACGCCATAGACCGGCTGGACATGGCCGCCGGCGGAATCGTCGACCAGATTCCTCAGATAGACGAGGTAGTTCTCGAGGATGTCGACCGCACCCAACCGGTTCAGCGCCCGCACCGTGTAATATGCGTCGCGGATCCAGCAGTAGCGATAGTCCCAGTTGCGCCCACTCTCCTTGAACTCGGGCACCGACGTCGTCATGGCGGCGACGATGGCGCCGGTCTCTTCATAGGCGCATAGCTTCAGCGTGATGGCCGCGCGGATCACCGCTTCCTGATAGTCGAGCGGCAGATAGAGTTTGCGCACCCAGTCCTGCCAATAGGCGACCGTGCGATCGAGTGCGCCCTGAACGCCGTGGCCGACATCCTGGTCATAGCCCTCGTCCGGGCCCAGGAAGAAGGCGTGCGACCGCTCCAGCCGGAACACGCGCTCCTCCAGTACATGCGACACGGGACAGTCGGTCGTCAGGCGGAAGGTGACGTCGGCGCACATATAGCGGATGTGGTTGGATCCGGAGGTGTGCGGCGCCGGCCGCGCGCCCCAGTCTGTCGAGGGTCGCAACCGCACACGGATGCGCGGCGTGCCCGACAGCGGCCGCACAATGCGCGCAAAGGCCAGCGGACGATAGGTGCGAGAATGTTTCGGATGACGCGGGGCGAAATCGATGATCTCGGCTGACGATCCGTCCTCGGCCGTCATCACCGTGCGCAAAACCGGCGTGTTGCGGACATAGGCCTGATCGATCGACTTCACGTCCTCCATCTCGATGGCCCAGAAGCCGTGCTCGGGCGCCATGCCATCCATCAGGGCGGAAAAGACCGGGTCGCCGTCCACCCGCGGCGCGCAGGCCCAGACGAAGCGGCCCTGGCGGTCGATCAGGGCGCTGACGCCGCAGTTGCCGATGGGAAACAGATCCAGATTGGGCTTCATCGGTTCAGGCCTTCGCTACGGCTTCAAGCCAGGTGAGCACAGCATCCACATCGGCCAGTCGGTAACGGGCCGCCGTCTCGCGCTCGGGGCCGACCAACACGCCGTATCCGCCCAGCGCCGCCGCAGCCTCGAACCCATACTCGTCGGTCAGATCGTCGCCCAGCATGACCGGGACCGCGCCCTTGAACGGGGCCTCCTGCATGAAGGCCGTGACGGCCGTGCCCTTGTCGGCGCCAGGCGTCTTCAGCTCCAGCACCATATGACCGGGTTGGAGCGTCAGTCCCGTTTCGGCCTGAAGCTCGGCCGCCAGACCCTTGGCGGCGCCGGCTTCATTCGGCGCCTGACGATAGTGCAGACCGACGGAGACGCCTTTGTCCTCGACGATCACGCCGGGGCGATCGGCGGCGAATTCCTCGAACGCATCCAGCGCTTGGGCGACGCCGGCGTCGGGCGTCTTGCGTTCAATGGAGCCGTCCTTCAGCCGCCGCTCCAGCCCATGCACGCCCGAGCCCGAGACAAGGGCATGATCGGAAATGCGGTCGATCTCGGCGAGGGTGCGGCCGCTGACGATGGCGACGCGACCCGCAAGCCGCGCCTCGACCGCCTTCAGCGCCGCCGTACGACGCGCGGTCGGCACGACGGCGTCGGGCGTCGGGGCCATCGGCGCCAGCACGCCGTCCATGTCCAGGAACAGAGCAATCCCGTCGGCGACGACGGGCGGTGTCGGGAGCAATAGCGAGGCGGCTCCGGCATGAGACGGCATTTACGATCAAACTCTTTGTTTTAGTTCCCCGGTCGGCGTAACGCGCCAGAGCGGCAAAGGTTGACCAGAAACCGACAAAGTCGTCTGAAAGGGAGGCGGCGCGCGAAACGCAATCACGGCGGATCGCGCTCGTCAAAGAAGGAGAGCCCGGCTGCGGGCCAGAACACTATGACCGAGATCGCTCACTCGACCCCCGACGACATCGCCGTGATGACCGACCGCGCCCGTGAGGTCATGCGTCTGAACATCGAAGCGCTGGAGGCGCTGGAACGCTCGATCGACGTGTCGATGGCGCGCGCGGTCGATGTCATCATGAGCCGGCCGGGCTATGTCGTCGTCACCGGCATGGGCAAGTCGGGCCATATCGGCGGCAAGATCGCCGCCACCCTAGCCTCGACCGGCACCAACGCCTTTTTCGTCCACCCCGCCGAGATGAGCCACGGCGACTTGGGAATGCTGCGTCCCGACGTGACAGTGCTGGCCATCTCCAACTCGGGCGAAAGCCGCGAGCTGCGCGATCCACTGATCTATTGCCAACGCAACGGCATTCCCGTGATCGCCATCACGCAGCGGCCGGCTAGCTTCCTAGGTCGAAACGCGGCTGTCTGCCTGACCATGCCGAAGGTGGCCGAGGCCTGCCCCAACGGCTTGGCGCCCACCACCTCGACCCTGATGACCCTGGCTCTGGGCGATGCCTTGGCCATGGTGCTGATGGATCGCCGCGAGTTCACGGCCATGGACTTCGGCCTGCACCACCCCGGCGGCGCCCTGGGTATGAGCCTGCAAAGCGTGCGCGAATGGATGGGCGACAACGCCGCCGTCCCGGCCAGCGTACCATTGAACGCCAGCTTCGGCGACGTGGTCTCCGCGATCACCGAAGGCCGAAAGGGCGCGGTGGCCGTGCTGGACGCCGATGGCGCGCTGGCTGGCATCGTCACCGACGGCGACCTGCGCCGGGCCTTCCAGCGCGACACCACCCATCTGACGGCGGCTGATATCATGGGCGCAAATCCCATCACCGTGGACCCGGATGCGCGTATGAGCGACGTCGTGGATCTGTTGACCGCCAACAAGATCGCCAATCTGTTCGTGGTCGAGGACGGCAAACCCACGGCCATCGTCCATATCGCCGAACTGATGCAGGCCGGCTACGTCGCCTAGGATGCGCATTCTCTATGACGCCAGCCGGCTGATGAGCCGGGCCGAACGGTCGGCGCCGACTGGCGTGGACCGAGTCTGTCTGGCCTATGCCGAATGGCTGCTGGCCTCGCCCGATGTCACGACCATCCCGGTGCGTGGCCGCAAGAACCGACTGGTCGCCGTCGAGATCGGCTGGTTCCGGCGGTTCGTGGCCGACCTGCGCGCCAAATGGAACGGCGCCGCCAGCACAGCGGCCGATCTGGCGCACGAGCAGCGGCTGCTCGCCGCCCTGACGGCGGAACGACGGCCGACCGCCTCGGTGCTGTGCCCGGCCCCCGCGCCCGAGAAGGAGAAGCCCGCCGACAAGACGCGGGTATTCAAACAGTTCTTCCGTTCGCGCCACGTCGCCCTGCTGCCGCAGGCCGACCTGTATCTGACCGTCGGCCACACCACCCTGCACGAGCCGACGGCGCTCGAAGATCTGAAGGCCGCGGGGATCGAACGCGTTGTCCTGCTGCACGATCTGATTCCGGTCACTCACCCTGAATTCTGTCGGCCCGGCGACGGAGACAAACACCATGCGCGGGTCTCAAACACCCTGCGTCTGGCCAGCCGGATCATCGTGAACTCCGCCTACACTGGCGATGAACTCCGCGCCTTCGCCGAGCGCGAGGGCCTGCCTCTGCCGCCGGTCCACGTCGCCCATCTGGGCCTCGAGCCGACCTTCGTCGCCGGCGACGCGATTGAGGCGCCGCGCCCCTATTTCGTCCACGTCGGCACGATTGAGGCGCGCAAGAATTTGGCCTTGCTCTTGACCCTCTGGCGGCGACTCGAAGAACGGATGGGCGATCAGACGCCGTCCTTGGTGCTGGTCGGTCGCTACGGCTGGGAAAACGAGGCGGTGCTGGATCATTTGCAGCGCTCGCCCAATCTGCAAGGGGTCGTTCACCAGGCGGCGAATCTCTCCGACGCTGTCTTGGCCAGGCTGATGCGCGGGGCCCGCGCCGTACTCGCCCCGTCCTCCGTCGAGGGCTTCGACCTTCCCGCCGTAGAGGCCTGCGCCATGGGTCTGTCGCTGATCGCCTCCGACATTCCGCCCCACCGCGAGTTGACGCCGAACGCCGAACTGATCGATCCGCTTGACGGCCTAGGTTGGCTGGCCGCCATCGAGCGCGCGACCAAGGCGGCGCCGATACCCTCGCCCTCCTACAGGGCGCCGTCTTGGACAGAGCATTTCCGCAGCATCGCCGACGCCATCGGACTTCAAACCGTTTCGCCACTGGCGAGCGCGCCCAAAGGCTTGTAATCAATCCGCGAACAAGGGCTATCCAGCTTCATGACGCGCACCATCCTGCCGCTTGCCATTGTCGCCATTCTCGGCGGCTGCTCCACCCTGCCTCGCGACGGGCCCTCAGGAGCCTCGGTCAACGCCGGGGCTACGACCGCCTCGGCTCTGGGCAGCTATGCGCTGGTGCCGTTGACCTTCGAAGCCACCGAACGCATGAAGCAGGTTCCGCCGCAGTTCTTCGGTAGTCTCGCCGCAGGATCGAGCGATCAGCCGGCAGACGTGATTGGCGAGGGCGACACTCTAGCGATCTCGATCTTCGATCCGTCCGGTTCGCTATTCGGGGGAGCGTTGGGGTCCGGTTCGTCGTCCAGCCGCTCGACCACGACCCTGTCCGGCGGCAATCAGGCGCTGCCGGGCTCGACGGTCGATCGGTCGGGCTCAGTGACTATTCCTTTCGGCGGACAGGTACGTGTTCAGGGCCTGACATCCACCCAAGCGGCGGCGGCGATCCGGCGCGCCCTGGTTGGCAAGGTCGCCAATCCGCAGGTGCTGGTATCCATCGCCGGCAACGCGTCCAACACGGTCAATGTGCTGGGAGACGTGCGCCAGCCGGGCCGCGCGCCCCTGGGGGTCAACAGCGACCGCATCCTGGACGTGATCGCTGCGGCCGGCGGCTCAGCTCGCACCACCGACGACCTGACCATCTCGATCCAGCGCGAGGGCCGCACCTACACCGCGCCCCTGTCGGCGGTGACAACCGAGTTCGGCGAGAACGTGCGTCTTCAGCGCGGCGACGTGGTCAATGTTCAGTACAAGCCCCGTCGTTTCTCGACCTTCGGCGGCCTGAACGCCGTGGCCCAGGTCGATATGCCGGCCGGTCCCGTGACCTTGACAGGCGCCTTGTCCAAGGTCGGCGGTCTGAACACCAATACGGCCAATGCGCGTCGCGTCCTGATCTTCCGCTTCGAACGTCCTGAGGTGGCCCAGGCGCTGGGCATCAATCAGCCCGCCACGCCGCGCGGTGTGCCGGTCGTCTATGAGTTGGACTTCAGCGACGCCGCCAATGTCTTCGCCGCCACCAACATGGAGGTCATGCCCGAGGACGTGATCTATGTGCCCCTGGCCGGCGCCGCGGAGATGCGCAAGTTCTTCGAGGTCGTTCAAAGCCTGACCCGCGTCGTCTATGATGTGTCGGTGACCAGCACGCTCAACAACAACTGACGTCATGGCCAGACGGCGGGCGCTGCTTTCGGGACTGTTTTCACGCAAGTCGCCGGCTGCGCCCGCCGAGGACACGATGAACCCGTTCGAGCGGCCGACCAGGTTGGAGCCGGAAGAAACCGACGCCCTGAGCCTGGCCTTGGCCGAAATCGAGGCCGGGGCACTGGAGATTTATGCCCAGGCCGGCCTTCCCACCCAGCCGGGCCATTATCGTCGCGATCCCGACACGGCGGACTGGATTTTCATGGCCCGTCAGATCGAGCCGTCCGAACGCTTCGCCCTGGCCCTGCGCTATCCGCCCGAACAGGGATGGCGTTTCGCGCGCCTCGAGGATTTGGGCGCGCGGTCGGACCGCGAGGATGTTCAGGCCGCTGCGCGTCTGATGGCCGATGTCGCGACCTTGCGGGCGTCTCGGCGCACCGTCCTCACCCAGGAACATCTGCTGACCGCCATGGAGTTAGGCACCGCTTGGCGCGCCTTGCGCGATGCGCAGGCTTTTCGCACTTCCCGTCTGACCCTGTCCGTCCCAGAGCCCGCCCGTCCCAAGGCGCTGAAGGACGACAAGCCGTCAAGGCCGCGCTAGAGAGCCCGCCTCCCCGAACAGCAGGCTCCTTCCATGTCCGACGCCCCCGAATATCCGCCCGAAGATCAGCCCGTCGGTCGTATCATCGCCATGCCCGCCGACACCAACCCCGAGGGCGACATCTTCGGCGGCTGGCTGCTGGCGCAGATGGACCTTGCGGGCGCGACCCCGGCGTTCGAACTGGCCTGCGGGCGCTGCGCCACCGTGGCGCTGGACGGCATGGTCTTTCACCAACCCGTCTCGGTCGGCGACGAGGTCAGCATCTACGCCCACGTCATCGGCTCGGGCCGCACCTCCATCCGCGTCCAGGTCGAGGCGTGGAAGCGGGCGCGGGGCCAGCCCCAGGCCGCTTCGGTGCGCGTAACCCAGGGCGTCTTCACCTATGTCGCCATCGATGAGAACCGCAAACCTCGCGCTCTGCCCGGCAAGGCGTAGAGCGCGGCAAGGGGCGCAAATCTTGACCTATCGCCGGGGCGGGCCTACGTCCCGGCCATGGCCATTCGACGCATCCTCACCATCGACAACGCCGCCGACCTGGCGATCCTGAAGCAGGTGTCCAAGCCCGTCGCGGCCGTGGACGACGCTGTCCGCGCCCTGATGGATGACATGCTGGAGACGATGTATGACGCGCCGGGCATCGGCCTGGCCGCCGTGCAGATCGGCGCCCTGGACCGCGTGATCGTCATGGACCTGGGCGACAAGGACGGCGTGTTCTGCGAGACCGAGGAAGAGGAAGCCGAGAACGCCGAGGCGCGCAAGAATCCGCGTTTCTTCGCCAACCCGGAAATCCTGTGGACCTCGGACGAGCTCTACACCTACGAAGAGGGCTGCCTGTCGATCCCCGAGTATTTCGACAAGGTGGAACGCCCGGCCCGCGTCCGCATTCGCTATCTGAACCGTGACGGTCAGTCGGTGGAGGAAGAGGCCGAGGGCCTCTACGCCGTCTGCATCCAGCACGAGATGGACCACCTTAACGGCGTGCTCTTCATCGACCATCTGTCGCGTCTCAAGCGGGACCGCGCCGTGACCAAGGTCAAGAAGGCCGCCCGCGACAGGATCGCCGCCTGATGACCAAGATCGTCCGCCCCGAACGTATCGAACGCGCTGCGCGCCGGATCGCCCCGTCCATCCCGCGCGGCCGCTCGCTGATCATCGACGCCTCGGGCCGTCGTCGCCTGACGCGCAGCCAGAAGGTCGGCGTCGCCGGCGTCGCCACCTTGGCCGGCGTGGCCCTGCTGGGCGTGGTGGCGGGCCTTCTGCTGGACCGCCTGCTCGATTTCGACGACGCCCTGGACGCGGGCGGCGAATGGGACGAGGGCGGCGGCGTCTTCACCCGCTGGCAGTAAGCCGCCTAAAGTTCTAAAGGCGTGCCCATGCGCCTTGCCTTCATGGGAACTCCCGACTTCGCCGTGCCGTCCCTGGCCGAGCTGATCGCCTCGGGTCACGAGATCGTCGCCGTCTATTCGCAGCCGCCACGCCCCAAGGGCCGGGGCCAGAAGCTGACGCCGTCGCCCATCCACGCCTTCGCCGAGACCATGGGTCTGCCCGTCTTCACGCCAGAAAGCCTGAAGGACGCCGAGGCGATCGACACTTTCAGAAGTCTGGATCTCGATGCGGCCTGCGTCGTGGCCTACGGCCAGATCCTGAAGACCGAGGTGCTGGAGGCGCCACGTCTGGGCTGTCTGAACCTGCATGGCTCCCTGCTGCCGCGCTGGCGCGGGGCCGCCCCGATCCAGCGGGCCATCATGGCCGGCGACAAACAGACCGGCGTCCAGATCATGCAGATGAGCCTGGGTCTTGACGAAGGCCCCATCCTGCTCAGCGAACGGATGGACATTCTGCCCGACGACACGGCCGCCAGCCTGTCCGAACGGATGGCCCATGTCGGCGCGGGCCTGTGGCCCCGCGCGCTGGCCGCCATCGACCGGGGCGGGGTCACGCCGTCCGAGCAGGTCGGAGCGCCGACCTACGCCAAGAAGATCACCCCGGCCGAGGCCCGGATCGACTGGACCCGCCCCGCCGCCGAGGTGGACGCCCATATCCGAGGCCTGTCGCCCTTCCCCGGCGCCTGGTTCGAGGCCCCGTCCGAGGCTGGACCCGTGCGGATCAAGGCGCTGCTGTCGGGCTTGGCGGACGGATCGGGCGCACCCGGAACCGTGCTGGACGACGCCCTGACCGTGGCCTGCGGCGACGGCGCCGTGCGTCTGATCCGCGTTCAGCGCGAAGGCAAGGCGGCGCAATCGGCCGAGGAGATGCTGCGCGGCTTCCCCCTGCCGGTCGGGACCGTGCTCGGCTGATGCCGCGCTACAAGCTGACGATCGAATACGACGGTACGGCCTACAACGGCTTCCAGGCCCAGGATGGCCAGCCGACGGTTCAGGGCGCGCTGGAGGCGGCGATCCAAGCTTTTACCGGCGAACGAATCCGCATCGCCGCCGCCGGCCGCACCGATACCGGGGTCCATGCGACGGCCCAGGTCATTCATGCCGATCTGGAGCGCGACTGGCCGGTCGATACGGTGCTGAACGCCATGAACGCGCATCTGGTGCGACAGGACGTCTGCGTCCTGGCGGCCGAATATGCGCCCGATCCCGACTGGCACGCCCGCTTCTCCGCCACCGGCAGGGGCTATCTGTACCGCATCCTGAACCGCCGCCCCCAGCCGGTGCTGGAGCGCGACCGGGTCTGGCACGTCAAGAAGACGCTGGACGCCGGGGCCATGCATCACGCGGCGCAAGTCCTGGTCGGCCACCACGACTTCACCACCTTCCGCGATGTCGGCTGCCAGTCCAAATCGCCGGTCAAGTCGCTGGACGTGGCGCGCGTGTCCCGCTTGGGCGAAGAGGTGCATCTGGTGTTCCAGGCGCGCAGCTTCCTGCACCGCCAGGTCCGATCCATGGCCGGCACCCTGGTCGAGGTTGGGCTGGGTCGCTGGAGCGCCCACGACGTCAAGGCCGCGCTGGAGGCGAAGGACCGCGCACGGTGCGGCCCCGTCGCCCCGTCGGCCGGGCTCTATCTCAGCGGCGTGCGCTACGACTGAACCCGCCGGTCAGCCGCGCCGCTGCACCAGCACCTCGGCGATCTGGACCGCGTTCAAGGCCGCGCCCTTCCTCAGATTGTCGTTCGAGACGAACAGCGCCAGGCCGTGCTCGACGGTCGGATCGGGGCGCACGCGCCCGACGAACACCGGGTCCTGACCCGACGCCTCCAGCGGGTTCGGCACGGCCGTCACCACCACGCCGGGCGCCTGGGCCAAGAGGTCCAGCGCCTGAGCCGCCGACAGCGGGCGCTCGAACTCGACGTTGATCGAAAGCGAATGGCCGGTAAAGACCGGCACCCGCACGCAGGTGCCCGAGACCGGGAGGCCGGGGATATCCAGGATCTTGCGGCTCTCGTCGCGCAGCTTCAGCTCCTCGTCGGTATAGCCGTCCTCGCCCA
>NZ_DAMBJX010000078.1:0-10999 GCF_032067225.1 Brevundimonas vesicularis
CATCTCGGCCAGCGGCGCGTATTCCAGATTGGTCAGACCCGCCCCCCCATTCTCACCTTCATGGGTGCCGGGCAGGAACATGTTCCACAGCCCGGCCTCTTTCGCGGCCACCTTCATTTTCTCCATGACCGGCGGCTGACGGTTCGAATCCTCGCGCACCTGGGCGAAGTATTCGGCTTCACGCGTGATGACCTGCTCGTCCAAGAAGCGACGGACGCGGGCGTGCCAATCCAGGGCGCGGTCGGAATGTTTGAAGTCCATGTCGTTTCCTCTTTCCCGTTCGCGCTTCTATCGAGCGCTCGATACGAAAACGGCGCGGCCCCTGTTCGGGAGCCGCGCCGCCATAACTGGTCGTTCAGACCGGCATCAGCGCTTCAGCAGCGGAGCCAGCTTCTGGGCGATCATCATGTCGCCGGCGATTTTCAGCTTGCCCTGCATGAAGGCCATCATCGGGTCCAGCTTGCCTTCCGACAGAGCCATGAAGTCATCCCACTTCATCGAGACGGTGGCGTCGGCGGGCTTGTCTTCGTTGGTGACCGTATTGGGCGTAGAGGCACCGTCGATGAAGATCTTGCCCTCGTCGCCGAGGTCGAGCTTGACGGTCTTGCCGAGGCCGGAGTTGTCGCCGACGGCGCCGCGGATGTGTTCGGTGACTTGTGCGAGATCGGGCATTGGGGGCGTCTCCCTGTTGGACGTTGTGAACTACGGGTTAGCCCGCATCGGCGGGGGCGCCAAGATCACGTCGGGGAAAGCTCGGTCACTTCTCGTCAGCGGATCTGGAATACAGGCTGGCTGCGCCTAGCGCGACCATGAAGAAGGCGAACGCCGTCACGATAGCGGCGACGAAGGGAACAGCGGATTGCGGCATTGGAAATCTCCTCTGCCGCCTTTCTGAGCTCTGTCGCGCCAGCGCGCCTTGATCAGAATCAAACCTTATTTGTCGGGATCGCCGTCGCGGAACCGCCACTTCATCACAAGCACGCCGGACGCCATCACCAGGGCGCATGCGTTGGCGACCGTGACAGGCCAGGCCTTTGTCATGATCCCATAGACGACCCAAAGCACGAAACAGGTCACGGTCAGGGAATAGGTCTTCAAGCTGACCGACGACGCGTCGCGCTCCTTCCAGATCTTGACCGCCTGAGGCGCGAAGCTGGTGATCGAGCAGATCGCAGCCGCTGAGCCGACGACATTGGCGATCAGGTCGCCCATGCCGCGATCACCGACATGCCTTTGAGGTTAAATCTGCACATTCCGCACTCTCGGCGGCCGCCCGAATGGATGTCACCGTCGAACGCCAGGCGGCGGCCGTCTGGCCTGGGTCACCTGTTCGAAGGCGTAACCCAGCGAAAGGATGCGCGCATCGTCCCATTTCCCGCCGAGGAAGCTGATTCCCACCGGCACTCCCCGATCGAAGCCCATCGGCACGGTCAGGTGCGGATAGCCGGCGACGGCGGCCAGCTGGCTGGCCGATCCCTGCATGTCGTCGTCGTCCTTGGGATCGTTGGTCCAGGCGCGCGACGTGGTGGGCGCGATCAGGGCGATCACACCATTGTCCCTCATCAATCGATCGATGCCGTCCGGCCCCGCCAGTCTAAGCGAGGTTGCCCGCGCCTCCAGATAGTCAGCGTCGGTCAAATCCCCCATCGCCTGGGCGCGCTCGAAGATGTCCTGACCGAACAGCACTGTCTCGCGCGGCTCGGCGGCGTTGAAGGCGATGACGTCGGCCAGGGTGCGGGCCCGAACCTGCTCCGGGTTGGTCGAGGCCAGATAGGCGTTCAGATCGTGTTTCAGCTCATAGAGCAGCACCTTGAACTCGGCCGCGCCTATGACCCGGCCATCCGGTCCCTCGGGCAGATCGACCAAGACAGCGCCGGCATCGCGCAGGGCCTTCAGGTTATGCTCGAACACCGCCTGGGTTTCGGGCGAGTAGCCTTTCAGGAACCGCATCACCCCGATCCGCGCACCGCGCAGCGCGTTGGCGTCCAGCCCGGCGGCGTAGTCGACCTTGCGCGCATCGGCCTCGACCGTCGCCGGATCGGCCGGATCGGACCCGGCGATGACGGTCAGCACCCTGGCCGCATCCCTGACGGTGGTCGCCATCGGCCCGGCCGTGTCCTGCGAATGGCTGATGGGCACGATGTGGGTGCGCGAGACCAGGCCCACAGTCGGTTTGAACCCGACCACGCCGTTGACCGACGCCGGGCAGGTGATCGACCCGTCTGTCTCCGTTCCGATGGCGACGGGCGTCAGCCCCAGCGCAACCGCCGCCCCGCTGCCGGACGACGATCCACAAGGCGTGCGCGCGGGATCGTAGGGGTTTAGCGTCTGGCCGCCGGCGGCGCTCCAGCCGCTGATCGAGTCCGACGAGCGGATATTGGCCCATTCCGACAGATTGGTCTTGCCGACGATCACGGCCCCTGCACCGCGCAGTCGCGTGACCAGCGGCGCGTCCCGTCCCGGCGCATTGTTCGCCAGCGCCAATGACCCGGCGGTGGTCGGCATGTCGGCCGTCTCGATATTGTCCTTCAGCAGGATCGGCATGCCGGAAATCGCCGACACGCCCCTGCTGGGTGATGTCGCAGTCCAGACCAGCACCGAATGGGCGCTGTCATTCGCCCGCCCCGCAGCGACCACGGCGGACGCAGACGGATAGGCGCTCTGCCCGGTCGCGCAGCCCGCGAGGGCCAGCGCGACCGCAGCCGCCAGAATCAGTCGGCCTTGGGTTCGGCCCGCTTGCCGATCGTGCGGTCCAGGAAGTCGAGATAGGTGCGCCATTGTTGCAGTTGCCTCGGATCGCCGCGGACGCCGTGCCGCTGGCCGGGATAGAGCATCATCTCGAACGGCACGCTCTTGGCCTGCAAGGCGTCGATGACGCGCGTCGCATTGCCGAAGATGACGTTGTCGTCGGCCATGCCGTGCAGCAGCAGCAGCCGCCCCGTCATGTCATCCAGCCGCGGCAGGACGTCGGTGGCGGCATAGCCCTCCGGATTGGCCTGGGGCGTGGACATATACCGTTCGGTATAGTGAGTGTCGTACAGGCTCCATTCCGTCGGCGCCGCGCCCGCCAGAGCCGAGGCCAGGCCGGCGTCCTTGTCCGTCAGTGTCAGCAGGCTGAGGAAGCCGCCGAAGCTCCAGCCCATCACCGCGATATGGTCGGCATCGACGTAAGGCAGGGTCTTCAGCCATTGCGCGGCCTGGGCCTGATCCTCGACCGCCGGAATGCCCAGGCGGCGATAGATGCTGGTCTCGAACGCCTGCGACCGGTCGCCCTCGCCGCGATTGTCGACGCGGAAGACGATGTAGCCCGCCTCGGTCAGCAGTTGGTTGGTCAGGGGCTGCCAGCTCTTCTGCACGCCCGCCCCGGTGCCCGGCCCGCCATAGACCTGCATCACCACCGGATATTTCTTCGACGGATCGAAGTCGGGGGGCGTGGTCATGCGCCACACCAGGGTCTGGCCGTGGCTCTGCATCGTGCCGAACTCGGGCGTACGCAGGCGCGAGACGTAAGGGGCGAACGGATGGCTGGCGTCGAGCTTGTTCTCTTCGATCCAGCGCACGCGCGTGCCGTCGATGCGGTAAAGCGCCGACTGCGTCGGGGTCGCCGGGTCCGAATAGTTGCCGACATAGGCCGTCGCCGGCCCGTTCACCGACACCGTCCACCAGCCGCCGCCCGGCGTCACCGCGACCGGATCGACCGTGCGGTTCAGGTTGGCGCGGAACATCTGCTGCTCGATCGGCAGTTCCTTGCCGTCGCGCATCGAGGCGGTGAAGTAGACATCGCCGGTCTGTTCGTTGACGCCGTCCAGATGTTTGACCGGATAGTCGCCGCGCGTGATCGCCCGCAGCCGTCGCCCGTTGCGGTCGTAGAGGTACAGGTGCCGCCAACCCGAATCCTCGTTGGACCAGATGAACCGGCCGTCCGACAGGACGCGGAAGTCGTCGTTCAGATCGACCCAGGCCTGCGCCTTCTGGCTGAGGATCACGCGTGACGCGCCGGTCGTCGGATCGACGCTCAGCAGGTCCAGCGTCTTCTGGTCGCGCGACTGACGCTGGACATACAGGGTCTTGCCGTCGCCGGACCAGTTCACCCGCGCCAGATAGATGTCGGTGTTGGATCCCAGGTCGACCTTGACCCGTCCCCCGCCCTGTAGGTCGCGCACATACAGTTCGACCACAGCATTGGGCCGCCCAGCGCGAGGATAGCGCTGCTCCACCATCGTCGCGCCGCCGCCGGTGATCTCGAAGCGCGGCACGATATCGACCGGGCTCTCGTCCACGCGCGTCATGGCGATGTAGCGCTCGTCGGGGCTCCACCAGTATCCGGTGTCGCGATCCATCTCCTCCTGAGCGATGAACTCGGCCGTGGCCCAGGTGATCAGGCCCGCGCCGTCGTCGGTGATCGGCGTCTCCTTGCCGCTCGCCAGATCATAGACGACCAGATTCTGATCGCGGACATAGGAGACGTAGCTGCCCTTGGGCGACACCTTGGCGTCGATCTCGTCGGCGGGCGTCTCGGTCAGGCGGCGCACCTTGCCGTCCGCCCGGTTCGCCAGGAAGATGTCGCCTTCCAGCGGCGCCAGGATGTAGCGGCCCTGCTGGTCCCACGAATATTCGACCACGCCGCGCGCGCTGATCCGCATCCGCTCGCGTCGGGCCTTTTCGGCCTCCGACAGTTCGCCGGCGTCGGGAACCAGCGCCCGTGCGTCGATCAGCTTGTAGGGTTCGCCCTCACCCGTCGGCGCGGCCCACAGGTCCTGCACATCCACATTGTCCTCGCGCGAGCGCAGAAAGGCGACCAACTGGCCGTCAGGCGACAGGCTGACCCCCTTGGCCACCGGCCCGTTCAGGCTGGGGCTGGAGAAGACCCGTTCGGGCGTCAGGATGTTGGAGGGCGTCTCCTGCGCAAGCGCCGAACTGGCGGACAGGAGGATGGTCGAGGCGAGAAGAAGGGTGCGCATGGGTCGGGACGCTAGCCGCGCTTCTGCAAGCCGTCACGAGGAAATGTCGTCGCCGTGTGAAAGGCTTGTCCTTCCCGGCGAGAGGTTCTCAGATTAGAGAGACGCACGATGACAGACGCCGCCCTCTCCCCCGCCCCCGTGAAAGCCAGTCCGTTTAACGAGCTGGAGGTTCTGTGGGTGCGCCACTGGACCGACAGCCTGTTCAGCTTCGGCGTCAAACGGCCCGAGGACTTCCGCTTCCGCTCGGGCGAGTTTGTGATGATCGGCCTGCCCGGCGAAGACGGCGGAAAGCCTGTTTTGCGCGCCTATTCCATCGCCAGCCCTTGCTGGGCCGAGGAGCTGGAGTTCTTCTCGATCAAGGTCGCCGACGGCCCCCTGACCTCGCGCCTGCAGAAGATACAGCCCGGCGACACCGTCCTGATGGGCAAGAAGCCGACGGGCACCCTGGTGCTGGACGCCCTGACTGGCGGCGAACGCCTGTTTCTGATCGGCACCGGCACGGGGCTGGCGCCTTGGCTCAGCGTTGCGCGCGATCCAGAGACCTATTCCCGCTTCGGCCATGTCTATGTGATCCACACGGTCCGCAGCGTCGCCGACCTCGCCTACCGCGACTTCTTCACCCGCGAGATCCACGACGATCCTCTGATCGGCGACGAGGCCAAGGCCCAGCTGACCTATTACCCCACCGTGACCCGCGAGGATTTCGAAACCCCCGGCCGCATCACCGACCGCATCAAGTCCGGCGACTTCTTCCGCGACCTGGGCCTGCCCGAGGGGTTCGACCCCGCCCGCGACCGCGCCATGCTGTGCGGCTCCATGGCCATGATCAAGGAAGCCGGCGAACTGCTGGAGACCTATGGCCTGAAGGAAGGCTCCAACGCCGAACCGGCCGACTATGTTCTGGAACGCGCCTTCGTCGGTTGAGACAGTCTGACGGCTTGGCTTGCGCGGCCTGACCCGCTAACCCCACGCCCATGTCAAAGCCTGCTCTTGTCGCCGTCGATGCGCGCGTCGATCCCGCCGAATGCCAGTCGATGGCCGAGGTCCGCCAGGGCGTCGACGCCCTGGACCGCGCCCTGGTCGCCCTGCTGGCCGAGCGCCAGCGCTACATGGACGCCGCCGCCCGCATCAAGCCCGACCGCGACGCCGTCTTCGACCAGGCCCGCATCGACGACGTGGTCGCCAAGGTTCTGGTCTCGGCCGAAGCCCACGATCTGTCACCCGATATCGCCGAACCCGTCTGGCGCCTGCTGATCGACCGCTGCATCGCCCACGAGTTCGCCACCTATGACCGGACTCGCAGCTAGGACGGCACACACCAACCATCCTAACCGAGCGAAAAGTTCGACCTAGTTTCAACCGATTAGGTCGCAGCAGCGTCAATCACTCTGCCGTTCTTTCAGGGCGCCGTATAATGGGCGTCCGGTCTTTGACATCGCGACGCGCCTCGCTCGCCGAAATTGCACTTTCTTGTATTTTGCACGCGTTTTCGGAGTGCAGTGCAATTCTATCCGCTTCGCCTCAGCCCTTAAGGCCGCGCAGCATCAGTTCGTGGCGATAGGCTGCAACATCAGCCAGGGCGGCCTCCAGCGCGTCGCGCACCCGTTCCACCGCCGGCGCGGCCAGCTTCTGGTCCACCGATTCCGCCTCGGCGCAGATCGCCGCCAGGTCTCGCGCGCCGATGCCCGCCGCCGCGCCTCGGATCGTATGAACCCCGTCGCGCCAGCCCTCGACCTTGGGATCAAGCATCACGGACCAAAGGTCGGCCTGATTGACGAACAGGCCCAAAACTTCCTCGTTGATGGCGTCGTCCCCGCCCGTCATGCCGTTCAGCACGGCGAAATCGACGGCGCCCGTCAGATCGCGCAACGCCATCAGGCCGCCGTTTCCTCGCCCTTGGCGAGGCGCGAGTTCCGCGAGGACCAGAGCAAATAGATCGCCACGCCGACCACGTTCCAGACCACGAAGCCGATCTGCGTCACCGGCTTCAGGCTCAGGAAGAAGACGATACATCCGATCACGCTGATCGCCCCAACCACCGGCCACAGCGGCGCCTTGAACACCCGCTTGCGACCGGGCTCGCGGATGCGAAGCACGATCAGGCAAACCCCGACCGAGCAGAAGGCCGCCAGCGTCCCCGCATTGGCCAGCGACGCCAGTTCGTCCAGCGGCAACAGCCCCGCCAGGATCGCCACGACGATGGCGGTGAACACCGTCACCACCGCCGGCACGCCCCGGCTCGACACCTTGGCCAGGCGGCGCGGCAACAGGCCATCGCGCGCCATGCCCAGGAAGATGCGGCTCTGGCCGAACAGGAAGGCCAGCAGCACGGTCGGAAGCGCGATCACCGCCGCCGCCGCAATCCACTGGGCCGCCGTCCCCTGTCCCATCTGGCGCAGGATCAGGGCCAGCGGCTCGGGGCTGCTGGCGAAGGTCGCGACAGGTCGCGCGCCGATGGCTGCGGCCGCAACGACCAGATACAGCGCCGTGCAGATAAGCATGGAGCCGACAATGCCGATGGCCAGGTCACGCTCGGGCTTCTTGGTCTCTTCCGCCGCCGTCGAAATGGCGTCGAAACCATAGAAGGCGAAGAAGATGATCGCCGCCGCCGCCATCACCCCCGTCTGGACGAATGGCGCGCCGAACCCATTGGGCATGAAGGGCGTGAAATGCTCGGGCTTGAAGGCCGGCAGGGCGATGGCCACGAACACCACCAGCGCCGCGATCTTGATCAGGACCAGCACCGCGTTCAGTGTCGCGCTTTCCTTGGTGCCCAGCAGAAGCAGGCCCGTCACCACCCCGATGATGGCCACGGCCGGCAGGTTGATGATGCCCCCCGCATGCGGCCCGGCGACCAGCGCCGTCGGCAGATCGATCCCCAGCCCGCTCAAAAAACCAACCGCATAGCCGGACCAGCCCACCGCCACAGCGCTGACGACCAGCGAATATTCCAGGATCAGGCTCCACCCAACGATCCAGGCGATCAACTCACCCAGCACGGCATAGGAATAGGTGTAGGCGCTGCCCGCCGTCGGCATCATGGTCGACAGCTCGGCATAGGCCAGAGCCGCGCAGGCGCAGACCAGGCCCGCAAGGCCGAAGCTGATCAACACGGCCGGGCCCGCCAACCCCGCCCCGACCCCGATCAGCGTCAGGATGCCGGTGCCGACGATGGCCCCCACGCCCAGGGCCAGCAGGTGCGGCCAGCTCAACGTCGGCTTCAGCCGCGGTCCGTCGTGCGGCGCCATCATGGTGTCGATTGATCGACGACGGTTCCAGAAGGCCATGATGTTCGCTCCCCCGCCGCTTGCCGCGGCTGATTCCACGGGGACCATACTCCGTCGCAGAAAGTTTGCGAAAGCGCTTGCCAACCCCCGAACCGCTGGGTAGTAGGAGCGCCCTTCGGCAAGGCCTCGGCTCCGAAGACGCAGACGATCGGTCGGGTGATTAGCTCAGTTGGTAGAGCAGCTGACTCTTAATCAGCGGGTCGTAGGTTCGAACCCTACATCACCCACCATCGTCTTTCTCCAGAATGTATGGATACACGGCTGGCTGGCTTTACTGCGAGGCTAGATCGCGTTTTTCGCCGGTTTGTATCGCACCGTCAGAGAACCAGGATCGACAAGCCCTGCAGTTCGCGCGACTGATCACAAAGGCAGCCGCCGATCTGCTCAAGCATTCCCCTCTTCACCGGTTACGCCCGATGACTCCTGCTCCGCTGAAACGCATTCTGATCGTTGGGGGCGGCACGGCCGGCTGGATGGCGGCCGCCGCACTGGCGCATGTCACGCGCGGCACTGTGAAGGTCGAGTTGGTCGAGTCGGAGGTTATCGGCACGGTTGGCGTCGGCGAGGCGACCATTCCGCCGATCCTGCTGTTCAACCAGTTGCTGGGCATCGACGAGAACGAATTCGTCCGCGCCACTCAAGCCACCTACAAGCTGGGCATCCAGTTCAACGACTGGTTCCAGAAGGGCCGGAGCTATTTCCACCCGTTCGGAACCTATGGCACGCGCATCGACGCCGCCTCCTTCCACCAATACTGGCTAAGGCTGAACAAGGCGGGGCTGGACGACAACCTGGACGCCTATTCCGTCACGACGATGGCAGCGCGCATGGGCCGGTTCACCCGGCCTGACACCGACCCGCGCGGCGCCGCCTCGCAGATGACCTACGCCTTCCATTTCGACGCCGGCCTGTACGCCAGGTTCCTGCGTCAGCGCGCCGAGGCGAATGGCGTGGTGCGGCATGAGGGCAAGATCGCCGACGTGCGCCTGCGCGACGGCGACGGCTTTATCCAGTCGGTGCGGTTGAACGACGGCCGCGAGCTGGAGGCGGACTTCTTCATCGACTGTTCGGGCTTCCGCGGCCTGCTGATCGAAGGCGCCCTGAAGACGGGGTACGAGGACTGGACCCACTGGCTGCCGGCGGACCGTGCTGTGGCCATGCCCTGCACCCGGGTCAGCGATCCGACGCCCTATACCCAATCGACGGCTCTTGAGGCGGGGTGGCGCTGGCGCATCCCGCTGCAGCACCGCACCGGCAACGGCTATGTCTATTGCAGCCCCTACATCTCTGACGACGAGGCCCAGGCCAGGCTGCGCGCCTCTCTGGACGGCGAGGCGATGGCGGATCCCAACTTCCTGCGCTTCACCACCGGTCGCCGCAAGAAGACCTGGAACAAGAACTGTCTGGCCCTGGGCCTGGCGTCAGGCTTCCTGGAACCGCTGGAATCGACCAGCATCCATCTGGTGCAGTCGGGCATATCCAAACTGCTGCTGCACTTCCCCGACACCGGCTTCGCCCAGGCCGATATCGACAACTACAACCGCATGATGCGGCTGGAGACCGAGCGCATCCGCGACTTCATCATCCTGCACTATCACGCCACGGCGCGCGACGACTCGCCCCTGTGGCGCCACGTGCGGGCCATGCCGATTCCCGAGACGCTGAAGCAGAAGATGGACCAGTTCCGCAGCCGGGGCCGCATCTTCCGATATGAGGACGAGCTATTTCAGGAGACAAGCTGGATCGCCGTGCTGCTCGGCCAGGGCGTCATTCCCGAGCGGCACGATCCGATCACGGAGACCATTCCTCTGGAGCAGGTCCAGCAATGGTTGCAGAAGATGAAGGCGATGATCCAGCAGGGCGTGGCGCGGATGCCGACGCACGAGGCCTTCATCGCCGCCAACTGCAAGGCGCCGCCAATCAACTGAACCACTCGACGCGACCGACCTGATTAGGTCTGGACAGACCGTTGAGCTCTTGGATTTCGCGCGGCGCGGCTTAAATGCCGATGCCTGCCGCTGAACGGAATCCGACCTATGGCCGACTACGACTACGACCTCTTCGTCATCGGCGCCGGTTCGGGCGGGGTGCGGTCGGCGCGGCTGACGGCGCTGGATGGCAAGAAGGTCGCGGTCGCCGAAGAATATCGGGTCGGCGGCACCTGCGTCATCCGTGGCTGCGTGCCCAAGAAGTTCATGGTCATGGCCTCCGAGGTCAGCCACGCGCTCGAGATCGCCGAGGGCTACGGCTGGTCGTTCGACAATGCCAGACTCGACTGGCCCACCTTCCTTGAAGCCAAAGACGTGGAGATTGCGCGGCTGTCCGGCATCTACGCCGCCAACCTGGGCAAGGCCGGGGTCGAACTGGTTCACGGGCGGGCGGTTCTGAAAGACGCCCACACGGTCGAGATCGTCGGCAAGGATCGCACCATCACCGCCGAAAAGATCCTGATCGCCACAGGCGGCCGCCCCTGGAAGCCGGACGAACTGCCGGGGATCGAGCACGCGATCACGTCCGAAGAAGCCTTCCACCTTCCGGAACTGCCCAAGCGCATCATGATCGCGGGCGGCGGCTATATCGCGGTAGAGTTCGCCGGCATCTTCGCGGGCCTGGGCGTGGAGACGACCTTGATCTATCGCGGCCCCAACATCCTGCGCGGCTTCGACGACGATGTGCGCGCGCACCTGGCCGGAGAGATCGAAAAGCGCGGCATCAAGGTCATTCTGGGCTGCCAGCACGAGAAGATCAAAA
>NZ_DAMBJX010000079.1:0-875 GCF_032067225.1 Brevundimonas vesicularis
CGATTGGAGCGCGGAACCTAGTGAAACCAACCGATGAAAGCAAGAAGTTTTTCGCTTCTTTCTTCCGTGAAACCGTGAGGACCTAAACCCCCGCGGCCCCGCCGGCCGGCCCGTTTCCGAGCGAGGCGGCTCTATACGGAGACGCGGATTTGTCAGCAAGCGGATTCTCACCAACAGGGGGAAGTTTCTCGCAGACTCATGATCGTCGATCAGGAATCGTAATCCTCGAGGCTATTCGAAGCCCGTAAATACTGGCGTTTCGCCTTCTCAGGCCCCGCCGAGACGCGACATCAGTTCCGGATTCTGCTCGGAGGCCACGACCTCGTCGTCGAATGCGCGTTGGGCATCCGCCTCGTCCGCAAAGGTCGCCGGCTCTGACAGCCGCAGGCTTGAAACCGCGTAGACATCGCCCTTTTGCTCGAGGGTAACGCCGCTGCGGGCGTGAAGGATGCGGGCGTCCATCGTCATTGGGCTGGTCTCCTGTTCCGATGCAGAACGCACAAATCGGCCGGATGGCTCTCCTCAAGCGCCAGAAAGACCGTCGACGAGGCGCAAGCGCAGCTCTTCGTCATCCAAGCCTTGCACGACGATCATTTTCAAACGTGATTGTGCGCCGCGTCCGATGCTGACCGACGACTTCGGGACGCCAAGGCTTTTGGCCAAGAGCCGGATCAGGGCGTCGTTGGCCTCTCCTTCGATCGGACGGGCGCGGACGCGCACCTTGAGCACGGGTCGACCCTCGTCGTCGGTCGCCCACCCATCAATGCGCTCGGCCGCAGCGCCGGGCTGCAGCCTTACAGGCAAGTTCGCCATGTGGTCCTCTGCGGGCAAGAAAAAAGGCGCGGCTCCGATCGGCGCCGCGCCCTCTTCAGATC
>NZ_DAMBJX010000079.1:885-10599 GCF_032067225.1 Brevundimonas vesicularis
CAGATCGATTCGACCTGGGCCTAGCCCAAGGCGGCCATCAGTTCCGGCACCACCGTCTTGTAGTCGCCGACCAGACCATAGTCCGCGACCTGGAAGATCGGGGCTTCCGCGTCCTTGTTGATGGCGACGATGGTCTTGGAGTCCTTCATCCCGGCCAGGTGCTGAATCGCGCCCGAGATGCCGATGGCGATGTAGAGCGCCGGGGCGACCACCTTGCCGGTCTGACCGACCTGATAATCGTTGGGCGCATAGCCGGCGTCGACCGCCGCGCGCGAGGCGCCTATGGCGGCCCCCAGCTTGTCGGCGAGCGGCTCCATCACGGCATGGAACTCGTCCGCCGAGCCCAGGGCGCGACCGCCCGAGACGATGATCTTGGCGGCGCCCAGTTCGGGCCGGTCCGACTTGACCATTTCCTCGGACACGAAGGCCGTCTTGGGCGCATCGGCGCCGGCGACGCTCTCGACCGGGGCCGAACCGCCCTCAGCCGCGGCGGCGAAGGCGGTCGGGCGCACCGTGATCACCTTCTTGGCGTCGGCCGACTGGATCGTCTCCAGCGCATTGCCGGCATAGATGGGGCGCACGAAGGTATCGGCCGCCACCACCTCGATGATGTCCGAAATCGGCGCGACGTCCAGCTTGGCGGCCAGACGCGGGGCGAAATTCTTTCCGTCCGTGGTCGCAGGCGTCAGGATGGCGTCGTAGCCCCCGGCCAACGGCAGGACGGTCGCCTCGACCGCCTCAGCCAGCATCTTGCCCAGACCAGCGCTCTCGGCCAGCAGCACCTTGCGGACGCCCGCGATCTTGGCGGCGCTATCGGCGGCGGCCTGCGCCCCCTGCCCCAGAACCAGGACATCCACATCGGACGAGAGGCCCAGCGCGGCGGTCACGGTTTTATGCGTGGTATCGCGAACGGTCGAACCGTCGTGATCGGCGATGACGAGGACAGCCATTTTACAGCGCTCCCGCAGACTTGAGCTTGGAAACCAGTTCGGCCGCATCGGCCACATTGACGCCGGCCGACCGCTTGGGCGGCTCGGTGACCTTGATGACCTTCAGGCGGTCGGCGACATCGACGCCGTAGTCGGCGACCGCCTTCATGGCGATCTCCTTCTTCTTGGCCTTCATGATATTCGGCAGGGAGGCGTAGCGCGGCGTGTTCAGCCGCAGGTCCACCGTCACCACCGCGGGCAGTTCGGCGGCGATCGTCTGCAGGCCGCCATCGACCTCGCGCGTGACCGTGGCCTTGCCGGCGTCGATCACGAGCTTGCCGGCGAAGGTCGCCTGCGGCCAGTCCAGCAGGGCGGCCAGCATCTGGCCCACCGCATTGTTGTCGCCGTCGATCGATTGTTTGCCCATCAGGACCAGGTCGGGCTTTTCCTTCTCGACCACCGCCTTCAGCAGCTTGGCGACCGCCAGCGGCTCGAGATCCGTGTCCGACTGGATCAGCAGCCCCCGATCCGCGCCCATGGCCAGCGCCGTGCGGATGGTTTCCTGCGCCTGGGTCACCCCGATGGAGACCACGACGATTTCCGTCGCGGTGCCGGCGGCATGGTGTTCCTTGCCTTCCTTCAGACGAACCGCCTCTTCGACGGCGATCTCGTCGAAGGGGTTCATGCTCATCTTGACGTTGGCCAGATCGACGCCCGACTGATCCGCCTTGACGCGGGCCTTGACGTTATAGTCGATCACCCGTTTGACGGGGACGAGTACCTTCATGGGTCTATCCGTGAAATCGCCTGAATGTGTGGGCAGGACATGGAGCGGTCGCGAAGGCCTGTCAACGTAACGTGGGGTCAAGCTGCGGCTTCGATCCCTATCCAACGGACCACGAGATGAAGCGTTTCCTGACCTTTCCCCGCCTGGCGATGATCTTCTTCGGCCTGTTCGGCATCACCGTCGTCGGGATTTTCGCCTTGCAGGACTATTGGGTCGCGCCCGGCAAACGCTGCGAGGCAGCGGGCAAATGGTACGATATGGAAAGCCGCATCTGCGCCCAGCCCATCTCCATCGCGCAGATCACCGGCCGCCCCAATGGCGTGTCGCGCGCCGAGGCTTCGGCCGAGAAGAACCGGGAGCTGGTTCGGATCGAACAGGATCTCGCCGCCCAGGGCCGCGCCCGAGCCGCAGAGGCCGAGCGTCAGAAAGCCGCACTGGCGGCGGCGCGTCCCGCCGCCTGAACGGTTTCGCCTAGCGGGTCGCGCCGGGCTTCCATTTGATGTCGCTGGCGCCGTTGGCGTTGGCCCGTCGAGCAGCGACGAACAGATGGTCGGACAGGCGATTCAGATATTTGACCGCCTCGACATTCACGGCCTCGCCGTTTTCGATCAGACGCACCGCCTCGCGTTCGGCCCGTCGGCAGACGGTGCGCGCGACGTGCAGATGGGCCGACAAGGGCGCGCCGCCCGGCAGGATGAAGCTGTCGAGCGCCTTCAGGCTCTCGTTCATCCAGTCGATTTCCTGCTCAAGCCGCGCAACCTGGCTCTCGACGATGCGCAGGGCCTCCCACGCCGGCGGCGGGTCCAAGGGCGTGGCCAGATCGGCGCCTAGGTCGAACAATTCATTCTGGATCCGGCCCAGCATGGCGTCGATCCGGTCGTTCTGACCGCTGTTCAGCCGGGCGACTCCGATCACCGCATTCAGCTCATCCACCGCGCCATAGGCCTCGACCCGGGGATCGCTCTTGGACACCGGCGCGCCGGACGCCAGCCGCGTGCGACCGTCATCGCCCGTGCGGGTGTAGATCTTGTTCAGCGTCACCATGATCAGGCCCCCTGCGTCGCCTTCCACAACATGCCGACGACCAGCAGGATGACGGCGACCGCCTGAAGCCCGACGCGCAGCCGCATCAGCTTGTTGGAATGGCTGCGCGCATACTCTCCGCCCCGGAACAGCGAATAGAGGCCGAAGCCCAAGGTGATCGTCACAGCCAGGATCGCGAGGATGATCAGAATGTCGAAAATCTGCATGCCGCCGTTCTAGACCCGGATCGCCGTCACGCGCCAGCACAGCGCTCAAAGCCGTTGTCCGGCGCGCAGGATCGAACGGCAGAAATTCGCCGACCGCAGATATTTTATTTCCCGAGCTAAGCCATTTGGTGACGATTGTTGGCGTAACGTCAGCGCCATGACTGATCGCGCCGTCCGCAACCTGGAGCACCTCAAGAGCTCGGCCTCCACAGCTCGCGTGCTGAATCTGCTGCGCGTGTGGGAGGAGAACGGCGACAGCGCGCCCGACGGCGCCGTTCGCAATCCCGACTGGGCGGCGCGTCCGATCTTCCGTACAGCGGCGCTGAACCGCGCCCTCATCATCAAGCATCGTCTTCGACGCAATGAGACCGATCTGTTCACCGGCCGACGCCAGGTCGCGACCAAGGTCGTCATTCCCATCGACGATGGAGATTTGAAGACCGGAGGCCGATACGTCTTCGTCAATCAGATCGGCTTTGAGCGGATGATGATGGAGGCGTTCGGCGTTGCGCCCAACCATCCCGATATCGAGACCCTGCGCCTGATCGACAAACTGCCGTCGCTGGATCCCTTCCTGCTGCGCGAGCAGTTGCGGCGCGGCGGCCTGGACCCCTCGCCCTGCTACTTCTCGATCAGCGACAGTGATCTTCAGCGCATGCTGGCCTTCGTTCGCAGCGAGATCGAGCCGCTGGTGACGCTCAGCCTGGGCGCGGACACGATCGCAGTGAACTCGGATTCGGCCGGGCGGATGGCGTCAAAGATCCTGTCGAACACGCCCGGCGATCAGCTGGACGCCCTGCGACTGACGCTGCGCCTGGCGCCCGAACAGTATCAGGAGGGCGTCTTCTGCTGGAAAGGCTTCCTCTATTACAAGTGGACGCTCGCCGCCCTGCTGGGCGAAGTCGCCGGCGTCGCCGAGGCCGTGCGCACCATCAAGCCCGTCGGCAAGGTCGATCGCGCCGCCAAGGAATATCTGGCGCGCAGCCGCGATGTCCTGCGCGGCCGCATCATCAAGACGTGCGACGAGGTCAGTCGCACTCTGCGCGTCTATGACGACGCCTACGCCAAACTGACCCAGGAAGGCCGCCCGATCGCCTTCCGCGACTTCTTGCTGGACGCTCCCTCCATGTTCGCCAAGCTGGGTGACCAGCTAGGCGCCGTCCAGCATATCGTCAGCTACTGGCGCTTCCGCTTCGGCCCGTCGGCCTCTCCGGTGAACGTCGAGGAGCTGATGGACATCTTCATGGACTTCGAAACCGGCCTGCTCGGCCGCGGCGAACTTCCCGACGATATCGGCATGATCGCGGCGTAGCGTACGTTACGACAACGGGCTGGCCTGCGTTCACACCGCTAGTCGTTTATGACCGCTTGATCGGAAGCAGCTTTCATAGCTCGTGCGGACGATGCCAATGCCGACGCTTGGTTGCCGATTTGGATGCGGGTGAGGTCGGATTGGTAAAGCCCGTCCAGATAGGCCCTGTCCCAACTCGTCAAACCCGATGGCGCACCTTCGGGATTTGAAAACAGATTGAGGATTGTTGCAAAGCCTCGGGTTTGTCCTGCCGGGTCGATCTGAGCAAAGGCCACCATAGACAGATAGTCGCTCAGTTGACCGACGGAGGCGCTTTGCACCTGATCAACATCTAAGATAATGAGTATATGATAAAGAAAATCAGATATTGATGCACGTAGGCGGGTGGGGCTTGTTACGCGAACACTTGGCGCATAGGCCAAAACATCATTACCATCCAATCCCATCGCAAGCGTGTTGTAGTATCCAGGTAACCTAACGGCGAGTTCGCCTGTTTCGGCATTGCCTGGGTAACTGACTTGCCACCAGCGCACAGGACGGTCAGTTTTGATAAAAGCATCGAGCCTTGCCCGGCCTTGATCAGTGCCGCTGCCGCCTGTGTGGAACGCCCTGAACGACTGCGACACAAGTGCTCCAGCCAGTTTCGATGGCTGATCTGATGCTGTGATCTTGATATTTGGACGACAACCCGGTGCCCCAACCTGGAGGCCCAGACCGAGAGCCGTATCGCCGAGACGATCGGCAATTTCCTGAGCCACATCGGCGCGCAGATTGATGACCCCAATACAAACGCCATCCCGCCAACGCGCCAAACCTCGTGCGCCAGCAGGGTCGGCTACGGCGCCAACATATTGTTCGGCTGCATCCTCGAATCTCTGGGCGTTGACGATGACGTCTTCAACTTGAACAGGGCCGCTCGCATTCGAAGGCTGTATCGCCTGACCTCCGCCAGCCAGCAAAACCGTTGCGAATAAAAGCCCAACAGACATCTCTCAGCCCCGCAGACTACAAACCTCAGATTGTTATTAATCTAACTTGAAAGCGTTTTCAATTTCATAGCTTATGTAACCATCAGTGCGCCGCGTCCCAGTTCGACGCCGCGCGAGCATCCACTACGAGGGGTACGGTCAGGGCCACAGCTGGGTCCGACGCGTTTTCCATCACACGTTTGATGACGGCGATGGCGCGGTCGGCTTCGGCTTCCGGCGCCTCGAACACCAGTTCGTCGTGGACCTGAAGTAGCATGCGCGTAGCAAGACCGGCTTCGATCAGGGCGGCCGGCATGCGGATCATGGCGCGGCGGATGATGTCGGCGGCCGCGCCCTGGATCGGGGCGTTGATGGCGGCGCGCTCGCCGAACTGGCGCTCGGCTCCGGACTTGGAATGGATGGCCGGGATGTGGATTCGGCGGCCGAAGACGGTCGAGACGAAGCCGGTCTGGCGCACCTCGGCCTTGGTCTTGTCCATATAGGCGCGGATGCCGGGGAACCGTTCGAAATAGGTCTTGATATAGGCCCCCGCCTCGCCCTGATCGATGCCCAGCTGATTGGCCAGGCCGAAGGCCGAAATGCCGTAGACGATGCCGAAGTTGATCGCCTTGGCGCGACGGCGGGTCTCGGACGGCATGCCCTCGACCGGCACGCCGAACATCTCAGAGGCCGTCGCCGCGTGAATATCCAGCCCCGCCTTGAAGGCGCGCTTCAGCTCGGGGATGTCGCCGATATGGGCCAAAAGGCGCAGCTCGATCTGGCTGTAGTCGGCGCTGATCAGGACATTTCCGGGCGCGGCGATGAAGGCTTGGCGGATCTCGCGGCCCGTCTCGGTGCGGATCGGGATGTTCTGCAGGTTGGGATCGCTGGACGCCAGACGGCCCGTGGTGGCGGCGGCCAGTTGATAGCTAGTGTGAACGCGGCCCGTCTTGGGATCGGCCGCCGCAGTCAAAGCGTCCGTATAGGTGCCCTTCAGCTTGGACAGCTGGCGCCAGTCCAAGATCGCGCGCGGCAGATCGTGGCTGAGCGCCAGTTCCTCCAGCACGCTGGCGTCGGTGCCCCACTGGCCCGAGGCGGTTTTCTTGCCGCCCGGCAGGTTCAGTTCGCCGAACAGGATCTCGCCGATCTGGCGCGGCGACCCGATGTTGAAGGGCCGTCCGGCGATCTCATGGGCCTGGGCCTCCAGCTCGGCCATGCGAAGGCCGAACTCGCTGGACAGCCGCTTCAGCCGGTCGGGATCGATGCGAACTCCATTCAACTCCATGTCCGCCAGCACCGTCGGCATGCCGCGCTCGAGCGTCTCATAGACGGTGGACAGGCCCTCCCGCGCCAGACGGGGTTTCAGAATACGCCACAGCCGCAGCGTCACATCCGCATCCTCGGCGGCATATTCCGAGGCCGGTTTCAGGGCGACGTGCTTGAAGGATTTCTGGCTCTTGCCACTACCCGCCACGCTCTTGAACGGGATCGGCTCGTGGCCCAGGTGCAGGCGCGCCAGCTCGTCCATGCCATGCCCGTGCAGTCCGCCCTCCAGCACATAGGAGATCAGCATCGTGTCGTCATAGGGCGCGATACGGATGCCTCGACGCGCCATGACGGCGATGTCGTATTTGGCGTTCTGAAGCACTTTCAGGACCGACGGGTCTTCCAGCAGCGTCTTCAGCTTGGCCAGGGTCGTGGCCTTGTCCAGCTGATGGATCGGCTCGGGCGCCTCGCCCGCTTCGCCAAAGAGACCGCCCTCGCCGGCCTGCGGCTCGTGCTCGTGCGTCAGGGGGATGTAGCAGGCCTCATTCGGCCCCACCGCCAGCGACACGCCGCACAGGCCCGCATGGGTCGCCGACAACGTATCGGTCTCGGTGTCGAACCCGACGACGCCGACCTCGGTCGCGCGCGCGATCCAGCGATCCAGCGCCTCTTCGGTCTGAACGCATTCGTAAGCCGCGTGATCGAAGGTCTGGACCTCGGCCGGACCTTCGATGACCTGGCCGTAGCGAGGGGTCGCGACCGGCGCGTTCAGGTTCGGCGCGCGCTTGGGCGCAAAGGCCGAGACGTCGCTGGGCCCGGCCTTGCCGTCGCCAACGCGGCGCTGCAGCGAGCGGAACTCCATCGTCTCCAAAAAGGCCGACAGGATCGCGGGATCGGGATCCCGCACGGCGAAATCGTCGATCGCCTCAGGCGCCGGCGCATCGCAGGTCAGGCGCACCAGCTCGCGCGACAGACGGATCTGGTCGGCGAAGTCGATCAGAGTCTGGCGGCGCTTGGGCTGTTTGATCTCACCGGCATTGGCCAACAGGGTGTCCAGATCGCCGTATTCGTCCAGCAGCTGCGCCGCCGTCTTCGGTCCGATGCCTGGCGCGCCGGGGACGTTGTCCACGCTGTCGCCGATCAGGGCCTGCAGATCGACCATCTTCTCAGGCGCAACCCCGAACTTTTCGAAGACCTCAGGCTCGGCCAGACGCCGGTCCTTCATCGGATCCCACATCACGACGCCGCCGCCGATCAGCTGCATCAGATCCTTGTCGGACGAGACGATCACCGCCTCGCCGCCTGCATCGCGCGCCTTGCAGGCGTAAGTGGCGATCAGGTCGTCGGCCTCATAGCCGGGCAGTTCGACGCAATGCACCCCGAACGCCGCAGTCGCTTCGCGCACCAGCGGGAACTGCGGGACCAGATCCTCGGGCGGCGGGGGGCGATGGGCCTTGTACTGATCATACAGGGTGTTGCGGAATGTCTTTTCCGAGTGGTCGAAGATGGCCACCAGATGCGTCGGACCATCGGCGCCCTTCATGTCTTTCAGCAGCTTCCACAACATGTTGCAGTAGCCCTGAACCGCGCCGACCGGCAGGCCGTCGGACTTTCTCGTTAATGGCGGCAGGGCGTGATAGGCGCGAAAGATGTAGGCCGAGGCGTCGATCATCCAAAGCCGCAGCGCAGGGCCGTCCTGCGTCATCCGGCGTTCGGTCTCTGGATTTTCGGGCGCGGTCGTCTCGGTCATGGCCGGAACATAGGGCTCCAACGCCCCCGCGTCAGCGTCAGAATTCGGTCCAGCTCGATCCCGGATCGCGTTGACCCGGCTGGGCCTGCTGCTGGCCCCAGGACACGACCATGAAGGCCTTGTGGCTGCGGATGCGATAGGTGCCGATCATCGGCACGACGGCGCCCAGCGGCGCACCGGTCTTGGCTTCGTAGAGGAAGCCGGAAAACTCGGCGACCCCGACCCGGTCGCGGTGGCTATAGACCGACAGTTCCGGCAGGGAGACGACGTTGAAGGTCTCGTTGATCGGGATCCGCATCTCGGGAATTCCGAAGACGCGCCGCATCTGCTCCAGCGAAAGCGCGCCGGCGCGGATTTCGAACACGGCGTTCGCCTCGTCCTTGTTGCGGGCCAGGCTGAAACCGGCGTCCGAGATCGCGCCGCGGATCGCGCTGACAGCGTAGCGAGTGCCCTCGCCCTGAAAATAGGCGTCGTCGATGAAGACCGAAGCGCCCGTCGGCAATGGCAAGACCAGCCCCTCGACCGCCCGGTCCGAGGCGCGCGCCAAGAGCAGCTGCTCCGTCGCCGTGCGGCCTGTGTTGCTCTCGGTGGTCGAGGCGCAGGCCGACAGCACGACCGCCGCAACCGTCAGCAGAGCCGCCGTCCGCACCGTCATCACCAGGCGCCGACGTTCGGCATGGAGGCCCAGGGCTCGGCCGGCGCCAGCGGCGCGCCTTCCTGAAGCAATTCGATGGAGATGCCGTCGGGAGAGCGGACGAAGGCCATGTTGCCGTCGCGCGGCGGACGGTTGATCGTCACCCCGCCGTCCATCAGCGTCTGGCAGGCGGCGTAGATGTCATCGACCTTATAGGCCAAGTGACCGAAGTTGCGGCCGCCCTGATACTCTTCCGGATCCCAATTGAAGGTCAGCTCGACCTCGGGGCAGCGTTCCGCCGCCGACTGTTCCAGATTCTTGGGCGCTGCGAGAAAGACCAAGGTGAACCGACCCGCCTCGTTCTGGGTGCGGCGCACCTCCTGCAGACCCAGAAGGTCGCAATAAAAGTGCAGCGAGGCGTCGATGTCCTTTACCCGGACCATGGTGTGCAGATAGCGCAAGGCTCGTCTCCGTCCGAACAGCGTGTCAGCCGTCTATAGACCCAACCGCCGCAACACCGCGACTGAACTGAGGTTACGGTCAGTGGGCCTCGGGTGCGCGAGCGGCGGGGCTCAGATATTCGTTCTCGTCGTGGGCCTGGGCCGACAGGACGAAACGCCGGTCGCAATAGCCGCACTCGATGAAGTCGTCCTCGCCCATGTCCATATAGACCAGCGGATGGCCCAGTGCCCCGCCGCCGCCGTCGCAGGCCACGCGTTTGGTCGAGACGACGATCTCTTCGGGCGGCGGGATGATGGCGTCGGAATGGCGGGGAGGCATGGTCCGGTCCGGGTCTGAAAGTCTTGCGGGCTTCCTAG
>NZ_DAMBJX010000080.1:0-10499 GCF_032067225.1 Brevundimonas vesicularis
GGGAGCGGCGTCGGATGCGCCGATGCAGAGCGCCGACGCCGCCTCCTGCGCCACGCGCGGCGGCACGATGAAACAGGTCGGGCGGATGCAATCCTGGCAGTGCGTCATCAACTATGCCGACGCCGGCAAGCGCTGCACCGACGGCGATCAGTGCCAGGGCGACTGCCGCATCGAGGGCAACAGCGGCGTGGCGCCGGGGACGGCGGCGACTGGCGTCTGCCAAGCGACCAGCGATCGCTTCGGCTGCAACACGACGGTCGAGGACGGCAAGGCCGGCCCGACCCTGTGCATCGACTGAGGTCGCAGGCACGAAAAAGCCCCCGTCGCGAACGACGGGGGCTGATCCATCCGTAAACGGATTTAGCCGGGTGGCCAGACCTTAGTGGGTCGAAGGCGTGTTGGCGGTGGTCATGCCGCCGTCGGCGTTGCCGGCTTGCTGCTCGACCATGTCGGCCTTGCGGTCGGCGTTCTTCTCGACCTGATCGGCCTGGGCGTTCAGGGCGTCGGCCTGAGCAGCGGTCGGAGCGGTCGCGGCTTGCGATTCGAGCTGGTCGGCGCGGGCTTCGCCCGTCGCTTCGATGGCGTCGGCTTGCTTTTCAGCGGCCTTGTCGGCGGCGCTTTCACCGCAGGCGGCGACGCCGGCCAGCATGAAGACCGAAGCGGCGGCTATGGCGAACTTTTTCATTTGAGTTTCCTCTCCTAGGTGGAAACTCTCAAACGCTACGGTAACGGTTCGGTTCACGCCGCCGTGAGATTTTCGTGATCGCCCGCCGCGTCAGCCCTCCGACTGGGCGAAGGCGACCCGCGCAGCGCCCAGCAGGGCGGCGTGTTTGTGCATGATCACCTTGGTCGGAATGTCCTGCATATATTCCTTGAACCGGCCCTTGCGCTCGAACCGCTGACGGAAGGGACTGGCCTTGATGAAGGGCAGGATGCGCGGAACGATGCCGCCGGCGATATAGACGCCGCCGCGCGCGCCGGTGGTCAGGGCGATGTCGCCGGCGACCGCGCCCAAGATGGCGCAGAAGCGGGCCAGGGTCGCGCCGCACGGGCTGTTGGGATCCGCCAGGGCCGTTGCGGTGATCTGGGCCGGGTCGTCGATATGGGTCTCACGCCCGTCGATCTCGGCCAGGGCTCGGTGCATGTTCAGCAGGCCCGGCCCGCAGATCAGCCGCTCAATCGACACCCGGTCATAACGGCGACGCAGGATGCGCAAGATTTCGTCCTCGACCGGATCGCCGGGGGGGAAGCAGGCGTGCCCGCCCTCGGACGGCATGGCCATCTCCTTGCCGGCCGCATCGCGCACCAGGGCCGAGACGCCGAAGCCTGTGCCGGGGCCGAGCACCGCGACAGTGCAGTGCGGATCGCCGTCGACCGGCCCGCCCAGGCTCTCCAGCTGGTCTTCCGGCACGATGGGCGCGCCCCAGGCCAGGGCCTCGAAGTCGTTGATCAGCTTGACCGGCTTCAGGCCCAGGGTCTGAAGCTCCGCCTCCGACACCTGCCAGGGCGAGTTGGTCAGGTCGATGGCGCCGTCCGTGACCGGGCCGGCGACGGCGATCACGCCGCCCGTCGGCTTGACCTCGCAGCCTTCGATGAAGGCGGCGACACCTTCCAAGAAGGTCGGATAGGTCTCGGCCGGGAAGCTCTCGTGGTGGTCCAGCACGGGCTTGGCCCCACCTTGGCCATCAGGCACCATGCGGGCCACGGCGAAGCGGGCGTTCGTGCCGCCGACATCGCCGACCAGAAGGGTCTTGTCATTCATTGGGGCGTTTCCTGCGCTCGGTTCGGTGGATCAGGCGTCCACAGTCCGATCGACGAAGTTGGGATTGGGCGGGGTGTCGTCGTTGCCGCGCGAGCCGGTCGGCAGGGCGAAACAGACCGTCGCTCCCTGCTCGGCCGTCGTGACCACATGGCGGAAGGCGCCGAACAGTTCACGGCCATAGCCCCAGGACGAACCCTCGGCGTTGGCGGCGGACCGGGCGGCCAGCGGACGGGCGGTCAGGTCGGGAACGCCGACGGTGGTCAGAACGCCAGCTTCGGCGTCCAGGCGGATGATGTCGCCGTCCTGAACATGAGCCAGCGGACCGCCGGCCAGGGCCTCGGGCGAGACGTGGATTGCGGCGGGCGTCTTGCCGCTGGCGCCCGACATGCGGCCGTCGGTGACGAAGGCGACCTTAAACCCCTTGTCCTGAATGACGGACAGGGCCGGCGACAGGCTGTGCAGTTCCGGCATGCCGTTCGCCTTGGGCCCCTGGAAGCGTAGGACCACGACGACGTCGCGGAACAGCTTGCCGTCCCGGAAGGCCTGGAGCGCATCTTCCTGGGTCTCGAACACGGCGGCAGGCGCCTCGACGATGCGGTTCTCGGGTTTGACGGCGGAGATCTTGATGACCGCACGACCCAAGTCGCCCTGAACCAGACGCAAGCCCCCCTCCTTGTCGAAGGGATTGGACGCCGGGCGCAGGATGTCAAGATCGAGACTTTCCTGGACCCCATCGCGCCAGACCAGTTCGCCGTCCACCATCGACGGTTCCTGGAAATAGGCCTGGATGCCTTGACCCATGATGGTCGTCACGTCGGTGTGGATATTGCCCGCCATCGCCAGCTCACGGGCTATGAAGGCGACGCCGCCGGCGGCCTGGAAGGCGTTCACATCGGCCGAGCCGTTGGGATAGACCCGCGCCAGCAGCGGCGTGACCGACGATAGCTCGTCCATGTCGGTCCAGTCGATCAGCACGCCCGCCGCCCGCGCCATGGCGACCAGGTGGATGGCGTGATTGGTCGAGCCGCCGGTGGCCAGCAAGGCCACGATCATGTTGACGATGGACTTCTCGTCGATGACGTCGGCCATGCGGCACTCGCCGTTGCGGGCCAGTTCGACCGCCCGTTTCGCCGCCGCCGCCGTCAGGGCGTCGCGCAGGCCGGTGTCGGGATGGACGAAGGCGGTGGAGGGCATGTGCAGTCCGCCCAGCTCCATCATCATCTGGTTGGAGTTGGCGGTGCCGTAGAAGGTGCAGGTGCCGGGCGAGTGATAGCTGCCGATCTCGCTTTCCAGCAGGGTCTGACGATCGACCTTGTTCTGCGCATACTCGGCCCGGACCCGGGCCTTTTCAGCGTTCGGAATGCCCGATGGCATCGGGCCTGCGGGTGCGAAGACGACGGGCAGATGGCCGAAGGCCAGGGCGCCCATGAACAGGCCCGGAACGATCTTGTCGCACACGCCCAGCATCAGGCCGGCGTCGAAGGCGTCGTGCGTCAGGGCGATGCCCGCCGACATGGCGATCAGGTCGCGGCTGAACAGCGACAGCTCCATGCCGGGACGACCCTGTGTGACGCCATCGCACATGGCGGGGGTGCCGCCGGCGACCTGGGCCGTAGCGGCGACCTCGCGCACGGCCTTGCGCACCACGTCGGGGAAGCGCTCGAACGGCTGGTGGGCCGACAGCATGTCGTTATAGGCGGTGACGATGCCGAGGTTGGGTTTGGACCCGTCCATCGCCGTCAGCTTATCGGCGATCGTCTGGCCCGCGAAGGCGTGGGCCCAGTTGGCGCAGCTCAACTTGGCGCGTCCGGCGCCGCTGTCGCGCGCGGCGTCCATGCGACGGATGTAGTCGGCGCGGGTCTCGCGGCTTTTCTCGACGATGCGGGCGGTGACGGCCGCCACGGTGGGATGAAGCGCCATTTCAGCCTTCCTCCGTCCACAAAACTTCAAGGGGAACGCCGGCAGCGATCAGGGCGGCAATGGGCTGAATCTTTGGATCGCCCTGGGCCTGTTCTTCGAAGACACGACGCTTGGCGGCGCCCTTCAGGCCCAGGATCACCCGGCCCGCAGACATCAGATAGGGCAGGTTGATCGACAGCCGTTCGAGCGTCGGCGCCATGCCATCGCGCCCATGCGGCACGCCCAGCACCGTGGGCTTCAGCGTCGGCGTCAGCAGGGTCTTCAGCGTCGGGCTTTCGGGGAACATGGAGCAGATATGGCCGTCCTCGCCCATGCCCAGCAGCACCGCATCGAACCGCCCGCCGGCATCGGCCAGGGCCTTTGCCGCCACGATGGCCGCACGGTCCACGGTGACCTCGGGCGTATAGAGCGGGATGAAGCGCGCCGTCGCCGCCTTGTCCTGAAGAAGCACGTCGCGAATGAGCCGGGCGTTCGATTCCGGCGAAGTCTCAGGCACATACCGCTCGTCCACTAGAGTCACGGCGATTTTGGACCAGTCTAGATCGGTCGCCGCCAAGCGGCGGTAAACGGGCGCAGGCGTCGAACCGCCGGGACCGGCGAACAGGGCCTGCCCATGGTCGCGGACGGCCGCGCCAAGAGTTTCGGCCAAACGCGCGGCGATGGCTTCGGCCCAGGCCTCGACGGAGGCGAAGGCTTCGATGGTTGGGGTCTCAGACATCGGTCGTATTCCAGTCGCGGCCGGTGCGGGCCATCAGCATGTCGGCGCTGTCGGGACCCCAGGTTCCGGCGACGTAGTCGTCGGGCTTCAGACCGGATTCGGCCCAGGCCTCGGACACCTCGTCCACCCATTTCCAGGCCTGCTCAGCCTCGTCGCGCCGCACGAACAGCGTCGAGTCGCCCGCCATCGCGTCCAGCAGCAGCCGCTCATAGGCGATGCGGCGGCGCGGCGGGGCGGCGGACTTGCCGTCCACCCCCCACGACAGGCTCATCTTGATCGGCTGCAACTGCATGCGCTGATCCAGGCCCGGACGCTTGTTCATCACCGTCAGAGAGATGTCTTCCTCGGGCTGAAGCTCGATGATCATCCGGTTGGCCTGAACCTCGCCCCGGTCGTCGCGGTCGAAGATCGAGTGCGGTACTGGCTTGAACTGGATGACGATCTCGGTGCGCTTCTCGGGCAGGCGCTTTCCGGTCCGCATGAAGAAGGGCACGCCGGCCCAGCGCCAGTTGTCGATGTCGGCGCGAACGGCGACGAAGGTTTCGGTGTCCGACGGCTGGCCGCGCTCCTCGTCATAGCCCTTGGCCGGCTTGCCCTCCGAGACGCCCGCCACATACTGACCCCGCACGGTCACGCGCTCGGCTTCGTCAGGCGTGATAGGGCGCAGGGAGCGCAGCACCTTGACCTTCTCGTTGCGCACCGAGTCCGGGTCCAGGTCGCTGGGCGGCTCCATCGCCACCAGACACAGGAGCTGCAGCATGTGGTTCTGCAGCATGTCGCGCAGGGCGCCGTATTCGTCATAGTAGGGCCAGCGATCGCCGACCCCCACCGTCTCGCCGATCGTGATCTGCACGTGGTCGATGGACAGGTTGTTCCACAGCGGTTCGAAGATCGTGTTGCCGAACCGCAGGGCGATCAGGTTCTGGACTGTCTCCTTGCCCAGATAGTGGTCGATGCGGAAGACCTGGTTCTCGCTGAAGGCGTGGGCCACGGCGTCGTCGATTTCGAGGAAGGACTTCAGGTCGCGCCCGACAGGCTTTTCCAGCACGATGCGGCAGTTCTTTTCCGCTAGACCCGCCGCCTTCATCGCCGTGACGATGCGGGCATAGAGCGAGGGGGATACGGCCAGGAAGGAGGTGACCTCGCCGTCGCCGACCTTGTCCTTCAGCGGCTTGAGGCTTTCGGGCGAGGTGGCGTCGACCGCCAGATAGTCCAGGCGGGCCTTCATCCGCGACCAGCTGGCTTCGTCCCAGACCTTGTCCGCCTCGGCGCGCGCCTTCACCGCCTCGTGCACCTTGGCGATATAGTCGTCGGCGCTCTCTTCGGAACGCGCGGCGCCGATGATCTTCAGCCCTTCCGGCAGAAGGCCGTCGTGTTCGAGGAAATAGAGCGACGGCAGGAGCATGCGCATCGCCAGATCGCCGCCGCCGCCAAACAGAATGAGAGCCGCCATGTCTTGTCCCTCGATGATCCCATTTGTCGGGACGCACGCCTTTACGGTCTAGCCGCTGTCTTTGGCCGCTTCCGCTCGCGAGGCCAACACGTCCAGCACGTCCTGAAACACCATGTTACGGGCATGGAGAAGAACGAGCAGGTGATAGATCAAATCCGCAGCCTCGCTGGCGAGTTCCTCGTCTGGGCCGGCGACGCCGGCCAGAGCGGTCTCCACGCCCTCCTCGCCGACCTTCTGGGCGATGCGTTTGGGCCCCTGTGCGATCAGTCGGGCGGTCCAGCTTTCGGACGGATCGGCGGCGGCCCGTTCGGCGATGGTTCGCTCCAGCCGGGCGATCCGACCCAGGCCCGGCGCGTCGGCCTCTCCGAAACAGCTCGTTCGGTCCAGGTGGCAGGCGTTTCCGACCGGCCTGACGCCCAACACGATGGCGTCGGCGTCGCAGTCGGCCGTGATGGAGACGACGTGAAGCCGGTCGCCCGAGGTCTCGCCCTTCCTCCAACGCCCCCCGCGCGAGCGCGAGAAGAAGGTGGCCTCGCCGGATGCGATCGTCTCGTCCAGCGCAGCGCGATCCATATAGGCCAGGGTCAGGACCTGCAGCGTGGCGGCGTCCTGCACCACGACGGGGACCAATCCGGCGCCCTTGGCGAAGTCGATGGTGTTCGGGTCGATCACAGTCTCATCTCCAGGCCTTCGTCGGCCAGGTATTGTTTCAGGTCCGGAATGGCGATGGCGCCGGTGTGGAAGACGCTGGCGGCCAGGGCGCCGGAGACGTCGGCCTGCTCGAACACAGCCTTGAAATGCTCCGGCGCGCCGGCGCCGCCCGAGGCGATCAGGGGAATGGTCAGACGTGCCCGCGCGGCGGACAGTTGCTCGATGTCATAGCCGCGCCGAACGCCGTCCTGATCGATGCAGTTCAGCACGATCTCTCCGGCGCCCAGGCTCTGCGCCTCGTCCAACCAGTCCAAGGTGCGTTTGCCGGCATGACGGCGTGCATCGGGGTCGCCGGTATATTTGTGGACCACCCAATCGCCGTCTTCGAACCGGCTATCGACGCCGACGACGACGCATTGGCTGCCCAGCCGCGCCGCCATGTCCGCGATCAGTTCGGGCCGTTCCAAGGCCGGGGAGTTGATCGAGACCTTGTCCGCTCCGTGGTCCAGACAGCGCGCCGCCTGATCCACGCTGCGAATGCCGCCGGCGACGCAGAACGGAATGTCCAGCAGTCGGGCGATGTCCTTGATCCAACCGTAGTCCAGCGTCCGCCCCTCGGGACTGGCGGTGATGTCGTAGAAAACGAGTTCGTCGGCGCCCGCATCGCGATAGCGGGCGGCCAGCTCGGCCGCATCGCCCATGTCGGTGTGACCGACAAACTTTACGCCCTTGACCACCCGGCCGTCCTTCACGTCCAGGCAGGGAATGATCCGCCGCGCCGTCACGAGCGTTTGGCCGCCGCGATCGCCTCGGGCAGGGTGAAGCAGTTCTCGTAGAGCGCGCGTCCGACGATGGCCCCGTGACAGCCCAGCGCCTTGACCGCAGCGATGTCGTCCAGCGAGGAAACGCCGCCTGAGGCCTGCAACACCAAATCCGGCCGACGGCTGCGGATTTCGGCCAGCAGATCCAGGTTCGGCCCGGTCAGGGCGCCGTCGCGACCGACATCGGTCACCAGCAGGTGTTTGGCCGTCCCCTTGGGATACCGATCCAGCGCCTCCCAAAGCGTCATGCCCGAGGACTGGGTCCAGCCCTTGAGCGCCGGGACCGCCACGCCGTCCTCGATCTTGACGTCCAGGGCCAGGGTGATGCGCTCGACGCCGAAGGTTTCCAGCCAGTTGGCCACCGTCTCAGGTTGGGTCACCGCCAAGGAGCCTACGACGACGCGCGACACGCCGGCGTCCAGCAGCTTTTTCACATCGTCGGCGCTGCGCACGCCGCCGCCCGACTGAACCTTGACGTCGATGGCCTGGGTCAGTTCGCCGATCAGGGCGTGCTGACGCGCCTCGCCCGCCTCGGCTCCGTCCAGATCGACGATGTGAATCCACTCCGCGCCCTCGGCCGCGAAGGTCGTCAGGCGGGCGGCCGGCTGCTGGTCGTAATGCGTCACCTGGGCGAAGTCGCCGTGCATCAGGCGCACACAGACGCCGTCCTTCAGGTCGATGGCGGGGTAGATCAGCATGACAGGCCCAGGAAGTTCTTGAGAATGGTCGCCCCGGCCTCGGCCGAGCGTTCGGGGTGGAACTGGCAGCCCCAGCGGTTGGCGGATCGAACCACAGCCGGGACGACGCCGCCATAGTCGGCGCGCGCCAGGGTCGCCGGTCCGTCGGGACAGACGAAGCCGTGGACGAAATAGGCATAGGCGCCGTCGACGACGCCCTCCAGCAAGGGGTCGTCGCGGTCGCGCGTCAACCGGCTCCAGCCCATGTGCGGCACCGGCAGATCGCCCGCAGGCTTCAGCCGCGTCACCGCGCCGGGAATGAAACCCAGCAGATCGACGCCGTCGCCCTCGTCGCTCGATCCGAACAGCAGTTGCTGACCCAGACACACACCCAGTAGCGGGCGGGGGAAGGCGCGGATCGGCGCGATCAGACCCAGGTCCGACAGGCGCTTCATGGCGTATCCGGCCGCGCCTACGCCAGGCAGGATCACCCGTTCAGCCTCGGCGATCACCGTCGGATCGTCGGTCAGGCGCACGGTCGCGCCCAGCCGCTCCAGCGCGAACTGGACCGAGGCGACATTGCCGGCGCCGTAGGCGATGACGGCGACCTCGGTCACAGAACACCTTTGGTGGACGGCACGGCGTCGCCCTCGACGCGGATGGCCTGGCGCAGGGCGCGGCCGAACGCCTTATAGACGGCTTCGGTCTTGTGGTGGTCGTCCTGGCCCGTGACCTTGATGTGCACGGCCGCGCCCATGGCCTCGGCCAGCGACCGGAAGACGTGGGCGGTCAGGTCGGTGCGGTAGTCGCCGATGAAGGGCGTCTCGAACGTCCCTTCGAACAGCGGATAGGGACGCCCCGACAGATCTATGGACACGGTCGCATTGGCCTCGTCCATCGGCAGGACGAAGCCGTAGCGGGCGATGCCCTTGCGCTCCCCCAGCGCCTGTTTCAGCGCCTGACCCAAGGCGATGGCGCTGTCCTCGATGGTGTGGTGCGGATCGGTGTGCAGGTCGCCTTCGCATTGCAGACGCAGGGAGAAGCCGCCGTGGGCCGCGATCTGCTCCAGCATGTGGTCGAAGAAGCCGACGCCGGTCTCGATCTTCACCGGACCGGACGCGTCCAGATCGACGGCGCAGACGATGCGGGTTTCCTTGGTGTCGCGCACGGTCTGACCGATGCGGGCCGGGCGGCGCTTGGCAGGCGTCAGGCCGAAGGCGGCCAGCAGCCGGTCGTTGACTTCGGACTTGATCGAGATCGGCAGGCGCAGACGCTCGCCGGACAGATCGGCCTCGACGCCGTAAGCCTTCAGAACGGCCAGGGCGGCGGCAGGCTCTTCGGGGCGCGCCATGATGATGGGACCAACGCCCGGTTCGACCGGCATCTGTCGACCCAGTTCGCGCACGACCCGTTCGCGCTCGCGCCGGACCGAGGCGATTCGCTCGGCGGTCTCGATCATCCGAGACGGATCGAGCGCCTGCATCGCCAGCCGCAACAGCGGTTCGGGCAAGGCGTAGGGCTCCAGCACCGACGCCAGACGCGTCAGAGTCTGGGCTTGGGCGATCGCCGCGCCGACGCGGGCGCCGGCCAAGCCATAGGCCAGGGACAGGCTGCGCAGCACGATCAGGTTCGGCTGATCGGTGACGACCGTCACGGCCGAGATGCTGTCGGAAAACTCGATAAGTCCCTCGTCCACCACCAGCAGGGCGGGGGCGACTCGGGCGGCCATTTCGGCGATGGCCTCGGGCGAGCCGAGCGCGCGGATGACGACGACTGCGGGTTCGCCCTTATTTGAATAGATGGCGGCCAGGCTGTCGTAGGGCTCGGCCTTCGGGGCCTCGACCGATCCGCCGTCGCGGGCGGCGAGGCGATACGCCAGTTCCAGCCCGTGGGTCAGGCCGCGCACCGGCAGCACCTGTTCGGCAGACACGCCATAGACCGCAGCCATGCGGACGGCGAGGGCGGAGGCGTCGCCGGGGTAGCGATCCAGACCTTCGCCGCCTGAGACTAGCGGGGGATAGGGAGCGGGCAGGGTCATCCTTCGGCCCTCAGGTCGGCGGCGCGGGCGTGGGCTTCGAGGCCCTCCATCCGGGCCAGGCGGGCGGCGATCGGGGCAAGCTGACGAGCGCCGGCCTCGTTCACCAGCTGGACCGACATGGTGGTCATGAAGCTGGCGGTGGTGACGCCGCCCAGGGTGCGGGCGCCGCCGTCGGTCGGCAGGACGTGGCTGGGACCGGCGGCGTAGTCACCCAGCGTCTCGGCGGCGAACCGGCCGACGAACACGGCCCCGGCGGCCTTGATCGAATCGACCAGCGGCTCGGGATCGTCGATCTGGATCGCCAGGTGTTCCGGGCCATAAAGGTTGGCGACCTCTGCGGCGTCGTCGAGGTCGCGGACCAGGATGGCGCGGGCCTCCTGCAGCGAGGCGCGGGCGATGGCTTTGCGCGGCAGGGTGGCGACCTGGGTCTCAACCTCCGACAGGATGTAGTCGATTGTG
>NZ_DAMBJX010000081.1:0-10275 GCF_032067225.1 Brevundimonas vesicularis
TGATCGTGCCGGTCTTCTGGGGCCTCTACGGCGTCGTTTCACCCTTCATCCGGAGCAGCCGATGAAGAACCGCCTCAAGCTTCTGCGCGTCGAACGCGGCTGGACCCAGGAACAGATGGGTCAGGCGCTGGGGGTCTCGCGTCAGGCGGTGATCGCCCTGGAGACCGAGCGGCACGATCCGTCGTTGGACCTGGCCTACCGGATCGCCGCCGTGTTCGAGCGGCCGGTCGAAGAGATCTTTGAAAACCCGCACGCGGGCTGACCCAAAAGTCAGAATAACCTTACAATTGGAGACTGTGATGTCGAACGTCATTCGCCCTTGCCGGGGCGTCTTCGCCCCGTCGCGCCTTGCCGTCATCCTGGGCGTCGTGATCGCCTGCGCCGTGGCCAGCGATCAGGTCCGAGCCCAAGCCGCGCCACCTGTGGCTTCCTCCGCCGCGCCTTTCACCTCGGACCGCCTGTCGGTCGAGGTGGTGGGCCAAGGCCCCGACGTGATCCTGATCCCCGGACTGGCGTCTTCGCGTGAAGTGTGGCGAGCGACAGCGGATCGGCTGAAGGCGTCGCACAGAGTACATCTGGTGCAGTTGGCGGGTTTCGCCGGCGAACCCTGGACGCACGGCGACGGCGCCTTCGTCCAGCCCGAGGTGGATGAACTGGCGCGCTATATCCGTCAGGCGCGGCTGGATCGGCCGGCGGTGATCGGCCATTCGATGGGCGGTCTGAGCGGACTTTTGCTGGCGCAGCAGCAGCCGGATCTGGTCGGGCGGGTGATGACGGTCGACTCGCTGCCCTTCTACAGCGCCATGTTCGGGCCAACCGCGACGGCCGAAAGCGCCCGACCGTTCGCGGATCAGGCGGCCAATATGATCCTGTCTGCGGACACAGCGAGCTTCCGCACCCAGCAGGCGGCGACGGCGCAGGCGCTGTCGCGAACCCCGTCGGAACAGGCGCGGATCGTGGCCTGGTCGTTGGCGACCGACCGTCACGCGATGGCATCGGCCATGAAGGATGTGATGACCACCGATGCCCGGCTGGGGCTGGCGACCATGACGACGCTGGTGACGGCGCTTTACGCCGCCGATGCGGACGGTGGGGCGCCCGCGGCGGTGGCCGATGCGATGTGGACGCGAGAGTATGCGGCCTTGCCCGGCGTGACCCTGATCCGCGTCGATGGAACGCGGCATTTCATCATGGCGGACCAGCCCGAGCGGTTCGCCGAGCTGGTCGACGCGTTTCTGGCGAAGTGAGTGACACCCTCCCCGCGCGCGGGGAGGGTGTTGCCGTCAGCCGTTCTTCGGCGTCACGTCGCCGGCCTTGACCGGGGCGCCGTCGAACTGGTCGGCGTAGGCGGGGTTGAGCAGGGCGCGGAAGGCCGATTGGGGCAGGGCGATCCAGTAGGGGCCGTCCGAATAGGGGCCGATCTGATAGGGGCCCATCAGGAAGGTCACGCCGCCCGCCTTGCCCGGCGTCGTGCCCGGCGTCAGAACGAACGGGGTCGAGACGGCCTTGGGGCAGGTCCACATCTTGCCGTCCAGGGTCGCGGCCTCCGAGCCCGGCGAGCGGGCCTGTTTGGCGGCGTTGGCGGCGGCGCACAGGGCCTTGTCCAGAACCGACAGGTCGGCGCCCGGCCGGAACAGGTCGGCGAAGCCCAGCCGCTTGTTGGTCGTCTTGTCCCAGATGACGGCGTCGAAACTGGTGTTGGGATGGGCGCCGCCGGTGAACTCGAAATCGGTGCGGGCCAGGCTGACCAGTTTGCCAGTCTCGGCGCCGGGCGCGAAGGCGATGGTCTTTTCATAGGGGTTAGGGCCGCCGCCGGCCTCGCTGAGATCGGCCTGGGCGCCTTCCTCGAACTGCTTCAGATCGCGCACCGTGTCGGCATAGAGGGCGGCGTGCAGGGCGGGCGTGGTCTTGATCGCCTGGGGCAGGGTCAGTTTGACGGCGGCATAGGGGGTCTTGCTGTCATAGCCGACGGGGGTGCTCGACATAGCCGGCGCAGCGGCCGGGGCCTGTGCGGCCGGCGCCTGGGCCTTGTCTTCCTTGCGCTGGCAGGCGGCCAGAGACGCGGAAAGCGTGGCGGCGACTGCGGCGGACAACAGGAGGGTGCGGGCGGTGCGCGACATGGGAAACTCCATCATCGGGGGGATCACAGGGAGATTGAGCCAAGAGCGATAGCGGCCAGCAGGATCAGGCCGGCCTCGCGATTGGACTTGAACAGTTTCAGCGCCAGGGCGCCGTCGTTGCGGTCCAGCCGCACGACCTGACGCGCCAGATGAGCGGCATAGATCAGCAGTCCGAGCCAGAACATTGGACCTAGATTTGCGGACAGGCCCGTCAAGGCAGCGAGCGCGACCGCCAGACCATAGAAGATCGCCACGCCCGGCCGCACGGCCGAGGCCAGGCGGCGGGCCGAGGACTTCACGCCGATCATGGCGTCGTCCTCGATGTCTTGCAGGGCGTAGATGGTGTCGTAGCCCAGGGTCCAGAAGACGCCGCCAATCCACAGCAGGATGGCGGGAAGATAGGCCTGCCAGGCCAGGGCGATCGCGTGGCCGCTGTCTCTGGCCGGGGACCACAGAAAGGGCCGGAACTCGCCCGCGAGATCGGCGGGCAGCAGCAAGGTGGCCGCCGCCAAGGGCAGGGCGGCGGCAAACCCCATCAGGGCCCCCCAGTTGAACGTCAGGCCAAGCCAGGCCTGGGGCCACCAGGTGATCCGCTTCATGAAGGGATAGGCCGCGACCAGGGCCAGCGACCCGACGCCCAGCCCGATGGCGACGGTCGGCAGGGTCAGCAGGACCAAAAGGCTGATCAGGCTGCACGCGACGACGAAGGCCCAGGCCTGTTTGACCGAGATGCGGCCGGACGGAATGGGTCTCTGGGCGGTACGGGCGACCTGGGCGTCGAAATCCCGATCGACGATATCGTTGAAGGCGCACCCCGCCGCCCGCATCAGACAGGCGCCGATGGCAAAACCGACGAACAGCCACAGATCATAAAAGCCGGGGCTTTGCCGATACTGCGCCAAGGCCAGCGCGATCCCCTGCCAGCCGGGCAGCAGCAGCAGCCAGATGCCGATGGGCCGATCGAACCGCCCCAGCTTCAACCACGGCTTCAGCCCCTCCGGCGCATGCCGATCGACCCAGTTGGCGCCGGCGTCGGGGAGGGGAGCGAAAGTCATGCAGCTGACTTAGCGCGTAGGGCCCGAGGGGTGAAGGCGCCGCTCCCCGTTTCCAAGGCGGGCGCCCAGAAAAAAGGGGCTGGTGAACCCAGCCCCTTTCCACAGTGATCGGCGCGATCGTCAGTCCTGATAGACGTCGCCGGAGCCGGAGACGGTGCTGTTCAGGTTGGCGGGGCGGGTGGCCAGGGCCACGTCGCCGGAGCCGGCGATGGCGACCTTGACGTCGCCGGTCGGGGCGATGCGGGCGTCGCCGGAGCCGGCGATGTCCACCCAGGCGTCGCGGGTCGCCAGGTCGCCGAGGGACGCATCGCCCGAGCCGGCGATGTCCAGCTTCAGCTCGTCGGTGCGGCCCGAGGCGGTGACCTCGGCCGAGCCGGCGATGTCGAGCGCCAGGGACGGCTGGTCATAGCCGGTGATCTGCAGGTCGCCCGAGCCCTTGGCGTTGAAGCGGTTCACCTTGGGCGCGGTGATGACGACCTTCAGTTCGTCGCGCTCGGAGCGGGCGGAGAAGTTGCCGTTGCTCCAGCCGAACACGACCCGCTCGTCGCCGTCGCCCAGATCGAGGCGGCCGTCGACCAGACGGACACGGTCGGTCAGACCCTTGGGCCCGGTGATGACGACGGTGTTGGCGTCACCTTGGACATAGTCGACGTCGATGCTGGAATCGACGGTCAGGGTCTCACCGCCGGTCCAAGGCAGGGTGCGGGTGGTAAGCGGGCCGAGGTCGTCGGTCCCGCCGCCCTTGACCCGCTCGAAGCGTATGGTCTCGCCGTCGCGGTCCTTGATAGTCCAGGCCCAGCCGTGGCGCTGGAGGTCGTGGCCGCCGATCGCCAGCGCGCCGCCGACGGTGACCAAGCACAGCACCAGGGCGGCGCCGGCGATGATGAACAGGGTGCGGATCATGCCGAAGCTCCCGAGGTCGAGGTGGATTGAACGCTGGTCGGCTCAAGCGCCGGCTTCAGCAGGCGGTAGTGCAGGCGGGCGAACCAGACGACGCCGTTGACCAGCCAGATGGTGAAGATGGTCAGGAGTGCGCCGATGAAGACGGCGCCGGCCATCAGGCCCAGCCCCATCAGGATCGCCGCGAACGGCCCGCCGGGGAAGCCGGCGAAGGGGCCGGCGACCATGATCACGCCGCCTGCGATGAACAGTGCGATGGCGGCGATGAAGAAGCCGAACACGGTCCCGATCACGCCCATCAGCAGGGGCAGGAGGATCAGGATGTCCAGCGCCCCCAGGCCCAGGACTGCGAAGACGGCGCCGGCGGCGGCGGAGGGGTTCTTCTCCTGATGCCAGCGCTGGATGCCGGCCTCGGCCTTGAGCTCGCGAGCCAGGCGGACCGGATCGCCGAGCGCGGAGGCCACCTCGGCCTCGGTGCGGCCGGCGGCGATGCCGTCGTCGAAGTGGGTCTGATAGTCGGCGATGATGTCGTTGGCGGTCGTGGTCGGCAGGCCGACGAGGCCTTCCTTCAGACGATCGATGAATTCGGCGCGCGTCATTGAGCGGCTCCCTGATCGGCGTCGTTCGCCACGATGGCGTCGACGGCCTTGGTGAAGGCGGACCATTCGGCAGTCTGGGCGGCGAGGGCCCCCCGGCCCGCTTCGGTCAGTCGGTAGTATTTGCGTGACGGCCCGGCGGAGGATTCGACCAGATAGGTCTCGACCTGTCCTTCGGACTGCATGCGGCGCATCAGGGGGTAGATCGTGCCTTCCCCCATATCGATCGCGTCCGACAGGCGGCTGGCGATCTCGTAGGCGTAGCTGTCCGCCCGGTTCAGCAGGGCCAGGACGCAAAGCCCCAACACGCCCTTCTTCAGCTGTATCTCGATGGTTTCTGGCACCTCGGCTCTCCCGTTGATGACCATTGACTACGACAAGGTATCTTGTGACGCAAGGTAGCTATCGAAACATGACAGCGATTTAATCGAGGCCGGCTGAAGGCGGCTTTGCGGCCTGAGCGCCGTTGATCGCTTGGCAAGCCGAAAGCGATCCGATAGGTGACCGAGAACGCCGGGCGTGGGAATCGCGCCAGCGTGATCTCTTGCGAGCCATTCGCAAGTGCCTGCTGCATAACGGTTTTATGGGGAAGTCTCATATGGGGATGGGCAAGCGAGCCCAAGGGACGTTGAAGAAGGCCGCGACTTGCGCGTCCTCCATCGTTCTGGGCGCCGGACTGGCGATGTTCGCTGCGGCGCCGACGTGGGCGCAGGACCTGATGGGTCAGCCGACCCCGGGCGGCATCACGCTGCAACCGGCGGCGTCGCCGCTGAAGCATGATGCGCACTTCTTCCACGACGTGATCCTGATGCCGATCATCACGGCCATCACCCTGCTGGTGCTGGGCCTGCTGGCGTGGATCGTGTTCCGCTACAACAAGAAGGCCAATCCGACGCCCGCGCGCTGGAGCCACAACACCACGATCGAGATCATCTGGACCGTGCTGCCGGTGCTGATCCTGGTCTTCATCTCCCTGTTCTCGTTCCGCCTGCTGTTCGCCTATCACGACATGCCGTCGCCGGACCTGACGGTGAAGGTGACCGGCAACCAGTGGAACTGGGCCTATGAGTATCCGGACCAGGGCGTCGCGGAATACATCTCCAACATGCTCCCGGAAGAGGAAGCCAAGGCCAAGGGCGTGCCCTATCGCCTGGCCGCGACCGAGCCGATGGTCGTGCCGGTCGGCAAGACGGTCCAGCTGGTCATCACCGCCTCGGACGTCATCCACGCCGTCGCCCTGCCGGCGTTCGGCCTGAAGACCGACGCCGTTCCCGGCCGCATCAACACCACCTGGTTCAAGGCCGAGCGCACCGGCGTCTTCTATGGTCAGTGCTCGGAACTGTGCGGCGTCGACCATGCCTTCATGCCGCTGGAAATCCGGGTCGTGACCCAGGCCCAGTTCGAACAGTGGATCGCCTCCAAGGGCGGTTCGATGACGCCCAAGGTCGCCGCCCCCGCCGCGGCTCCGGCTGCTGCTGCGCCCGCGCCCGCCGCCGATGCCGCGACCCCGGTCGCCGCCCCCGTCGGCGCCACCGCCGACCAACCCGTTCCCGCCGCGGCGTCCGCCGCGCCGGCCGCCCAGTAAGAGGCGAACAGAGACACATGGCTGACGCTACCGTAACCCGCGACGCGACCCACATCGGTCACGCTCACGACGACCACCATCACGACCACAAGCTGGGCTTCTTCACCCGCTGGTTCCTGTCGACCAATCACAAGGACATCGGCACCCTGTATCTGATGTTCGCCATCATGGCGGGCATCGTGGGCGGCGCCCTGTCGGGCCTGATCCGCTGGGAACTGGCCGAGCCGGGCATCCAGATCTTCAAGGAAGGCTCGTCGATCCAGCTGCTGGGTCTCGTTGAGCAGTCCAAGCACGGCTATAACGCCGTCGTCACGGCCCACGCCCTGATCATGATCTTCTTCATGGTCATGCCCGCCATGATCGGCGGTTTCGGCAACTGGTTCGTGCCGATCATGATCGGCGCGCCGGACATGGCCTTCCCGCGCATGAACAACATCTCGTTCTGGCTGCTGGTCGCCGCCTGGTGCCTGCTGATCCTGTCGATGTTCACCGACGGCGGACCGGGCAAGGGCTTCGGCGGGGGCTGGACGGCCTATCCGCCGCTGTCGACCACGGGCCACGTCGGCCCCGCCTTCGACCTGGCCATCTTCGCCCTGCACGTCGCGGGCGCCAGCTCGATCCTGGGCGCGATCAACTTCATCACCACCATCCTGAACATGCGCGCGCCCGGCATGACCATCCACCGGATGCCGCTGTTCGCCTGGTCGGTGCTGATCACCGCCTTCCTGCTGCTGCTGTCGCTGCCCGTGCTGGCCGGCGCCATCACCATGCTGCTGACGGACCGCAACTTCCACACCCACTTCTTCGATCCCGCCGGCGGCGGCGACCCGATCATGTACCAGCACCTGTTCTGGTTCTTCGGTCACCCGGAAGTGTACATCCTGATCCTGCCGGGCTTCGGCATCATCAGCCACATCGTCTCGACCTTCAGCCGCAAGCCGGTGTTCGGATATCTGGCCATGGCCTACGCCATGGTGGCCATCGGCTTCGTCGGCTTCATCGTGTGGGCCCACCACATGTACACGGTCGGCATGAGCATCAATCTGCGCGCCTATTTCATTGCCGCCACCATGATCATCGCGGTGCCGACGGGCGTGAAGATCTTCAGCTGGATCGCCACCATGTGGGGCGGCTCCATCAGCTTCAAGACGCCCATGCTGTGGGCGATCGGCTTCATCTTCCTGTTCACCGTCGGCGGCGTGACCGGCGTGGTCCTGTCGAACGCCGGCATCGATTACAGCCTGCACGACACCTATTATGTGGTGGCGCACTTCCACTACGTGCTGTCGCTGGGCGCCGTCTTCGCGATCTTCGCGGGCTTCTACTACTGGTTCGAGAAGATGTTCGGGGTGAAGTACAACGAGTTCCTGGGCGCGACCCACTTCTGGATCATGTTCGTGGGCGTAAACCTGGTGTTCTTCCCGCAGCACTTCCTGGGCCTGCAGGGCATGCCGCGTCGCTACATCGACTATCCGGAAGCCTTCACCCTGTGGAATCACGTCTCGTCGATCGGCTATGCGATCACGGCGGTCGGCGTGCTGGTCTTCCTGATCATGCTGGCCGAGGCGGCGATCCGTCGTCGTCCGGGCGTCGACAATCCGTGGGGCGAAGGCGCCACGACCCTGGAGTGGACCCTGTCCTCGCCGCCCCCGGCCCACCAGTTCAACGAACTGCCGGTCATCAAGGCGGAAGAGCACTAAGCCTTTCCAGCAATATGAAATCGAAGGCCGCTCTTTCCGTCGGAAGGGGCGGCCTTCTTCATTTGGGTATGCTATGCGGCCCTCACCGATGACCGAAGTTCAGACCCGCCCCGTTCTCTCGACCGCCCAGCCGGAGGATTTCTTCCAGCTGCTGAAGCCGCGCGTGATGTCGCTGGTGGTGTTCACCGCCGCGACCGGGCTGACCGTCGCGCCCGGATCGGTCAATCCGCTGGTCGCGGCCATCGCCATCCTGTGCATCGCCGTGGGCGCAGGGGCGGCCGGGGCGCTGAACATGGCGCTGGAAGGCGAGACCGACGCCCTGATGCGGCGCACGCGCGGCCGGCCGGTGGCGGCGGGACGTGTGCGCAAGAACGACGCCATGGCTTTCGGCGTCATCCTGAGCCTGTTCTCGGTCATGCTGCTGGGGATGAACACCAACTGGCTGGCGGCCGGTCTGCTGGCCATGACCATCGTCTATTACGCCGGCTTCTACACCCTGCTGCTGAAGCGGCGGACGCCCCAGAACATCGTCATCGGCGGCGCGGCGGGCGCCTTTCCCCCAGTGATCGGCTGGGCGGCGGCGACGGGCCATGCGCCGTGGCAGGCGTGGCTGCTGTTTCTCATCATCTTCCTGTGGACCCCGCCGCACAGTTGGGCGCTGGCGCTGTATTCGGCCGGCGATTACGCCAAGGCGGGCATTCCGATGATGCCGGTGGCCAAGGGCGCCAAGTCCACGCGGTTGCAGATCCTGCTCTACACCCTTGTCTTCGTGCCGGTCGCGATCGCCCCGGCCTTCGCGGGCCTGGGCGGGATCATCTATCTGGTCGTGTCGGTCGCGGGCGGCCTGGGCTTCCTGGGCTTGGCGGTGCGCCTTTATCGCTCGCGCGCCGGCGACGAGCCGGACAAGGCCGAGGCCGTGGGACGCGAGGCCGCATTGTATGACGTCAAGGTCCAGGCCAAACCGGCGCGGGACCTGTTCGCCTTTTCCATCCTCTATCTGATGGCGCTGTTCTCAGCGCTGCTGGTCGAGGCCCTGTCCGGTCTGGGAGCGTAAAACCATGCGTCTGACGCCTGAGGAACTTCGCGCGCGCAAGCGTCGCAACGTATGGATCGCCTCGGCGCTGGTGGCCTTCATCGTGCTGGTGTTCGCCACCACGGTGCTGCGCCTGCAACAGAACCAGGCGGCCGAGCGCGCGCTGGCGACAGCGGTGGAGACCTCCCAGCCATGAAGGCGGGCCGCAAGAATCTGATCGCCATCATCTGCGTCTTCGGCGTGATGGGAATGACCGGGGCGGCGTTCGCGGCGGTGCCGCTCTATCGGATGTTCTGTCAGGTCACGGGTTTCGGTGGCACCACGATGAAGGCCGACAAGGCCTCCGACACCGTGCTGGACGAGACGGTCATGGTGCGGTTCGACACCAATGTGCGCGGCGTGCCGATGACCTTCCGCGCCGAACAGTCGACCCAGCGGGTGCGGATCGGCGAGACGGGCCTAGCCTATTTCGACGTGACCAACACTTCGGACAAGCCGATCCAGGTGCGCGCCAGCTACAATGTCTCGCCCGAGCAGACGGGGCCGTATTTCCAGAAGCTGCAATGTTTCTGCTTCACCGATCAGACGCTGGCGGCGGGCGAGACGCGCCAGTTCCCGGTCCAATATTTCATCGCCCCCGAACTTGCCACGGACCGTGAGGCCAAGGGCGCGCGCGACATCACCCTGAGCTACACCTTCTACCCCTCCGTGGACGCGCCCAAGGCGTGACTTCGAAGCCGGGCGTGGACTTTCCCGGCGTTGGCTGCGGCCTGGTGATCCAGCGCGCCGACGGGCGGGTCTTGCTGTGCAAGCGGCTGAAGGCGCCCGAGGCCGGGTTCTGGAACATCGTCGGCGGCAAGGTCGACCTGATGGAGCGCTCCATCGACGCCGCGCGGCGCGAGGCCGAGGAGGAGAGCGGGCTGAAGATCGGCGCGGTCGATTTCCTGTGCCTGGCCGAAGAGATCATTCCGGCCGACGGCCAGAATTGGGTTTCCCTGATCTATGTCACCCGGGACTTCACCGGCGAGCCGACGCTGACCGAGCCGGACAAGCTGTCGGAGATCGGCTGGTTCGCGCTGGACGACCTTCCCCAGCCGCTGTCGGCCTTTTCAGCGAAGGCGTTCGCGGCGATGAACGGCTGATCACACGGCGCCGTTCGCGTCGGCGCGCGTTTCATCTCCAAGTACACGCAGTACGCCGAGACGGAGACGGAATTTGCGCGGTCTGGATTTCACCAACTGGCACAGTCTGCTGCTGACCCTGGTCGGACTGGCGCTTGTGACGCT
>NZ_DAMBJX010000082.1:0-10082 GCF_032067225.1 Brevundimonas vesicularis
ACACTCTTCGCAGGGACTGTTATGAACAGTAAACGATTAACGCTGATTCTGTCGCACTGGTCGCCGCGCGCGCCGACATGGCCACAGTGCGGACACGTCCCCTCGACATAGCGGTCGGGCAGGAAGCGGGCGTCGTCGATCGAATAGATCATCCGATCCACCCGCTCCTCGATCAGGCCGTTCTTCTCCAGCGTCTCGGCAAAATGCTGGGTCAGGCGATGGTTCTGCGGATTCGACGACCGGCCGAACCAGTCGTAGCTAAGGCCGAACGCCTGACCGGCGGCCTTCTGGATTTCGTGCTGCTCGTCGCAATAGGTGCGCACATCCTGGCCGGCGGCGGCGGCGGCCAGCTCAGCCGGGGTGCCGTGCTCGTCGGTGGCGCAGATATAGAGCACCTCATGCCCCTGTGCTCGTTTGAACCGCGCCCAGACGTCGGCCGGCAACATCGAGCCCGCCAGATTCCCCAGGTGCTTGATGCCATTGATGTAGGGCAGCGCCGAGGTGATGAGGATGCGGGCCATGATCGTCCAGGTGTTCGGGGAAGCGCAGGGATATAGAGCGGCGAAGCGGTTTCCTCAAACGCCTTGCGGCAGACGGCGCGCAATACGGATGAAACGCCCGGTCAGCAGGGTCGAGGACGCCAGGCTGGCGATCACCACGGCCCAAACGAGGCCGTTGACGCCCATCTGATGCGCCAGCACCCAGCCCAGCGGCATCATCACCGCGCCGTAGGCCGCGAAATGCATGATGGTGGGCCACCAGACGTCGCCCGCCGCGCGGTTGGCCTGGGCCGCCACGACCTGAATGCCGTCCGCCACAAAGAACAACGTCGCCAGCACCAGGGCCGGCGCGGCGATGGCCAGCAGGGCCGGATCTCGATTATAGGCGCCGACGATCAGATGGGCGCTGGGCCAGACCAGCAGGGCGACCACCAATGTCAGGGTGGTCACGACGCCCAGCCCCACCAGCCCGGCGCGCATCACCCCTCGCCCGTCGCCGGCGCCATAGCTGCGGCCCACCAGCACCGCCGTCGCCGACGACAGCCCCATCGGCAGCATGAAGACGATGGCCGAGACGTTGAGCACCACCGCCCAGGCCGCCGTCTCCGCCGTGCCGATCTGACCGGCGAAGAAGGTGAAGCCCGAGAAGGCCCCGACCTCGATAAAATAGGAGGCCCCGGCGCCCAGGCCGACCTTGACCTGTTCGCGCGCGGCCTCGGGATCACGCTCGGGCTTGTCGAAGATGCCCAGCGCCCGCGCCTCGGGCAGACGCAGGATGTAGATCACCAGAAAGATCGCCAGCGCCGCCCGCGCCCCGAACGTAGCCCAGGCCGAGGCGAAGGCGCCGTCGAAGCCGAAGCCGAGCATGTCCGGCACCAGCACGATGTTCAGCACCAGATTGACCCCGTTCGCCACCCACATCGCGACCATGCCGGGCTTGGGCCGGCCCAGAGCCTCCAGGAAGAACTGGCCCGTCACCGAGATCAGATAGAAGGGCATGGACAGGGCGAAGACGACCAGGGCAGGCCCGGCGCCCTCCGCCAGACCATCCTCCAGCCCCAGCTTGCCCAGTCCCCACGGGCCAATGGCGATCAGGGCGATCATCGACACCACGCCGATCTGCAACGAATAGGTCAGGCCGCGACGCAGCACCGAGCCGACAGCGTGCCGACGCCCCTCGCCCAGCATCCGCGCCGTCATCACCTGCACGCCCAGCATCAGGCCCACCGCCGTCGTCACCACGATCGACGTCGGCGCCCAGGCCAGAGAATGGAACGCCAGTTCCTGGCTGGAATAGTTGCCCACCACGATGGCGTCGGTCAGCCCCATGGTCATGATGCCGATGCGCGCCAGGATCACCGGCCATGCCAGGTTCAGCAGGTCGCGGAAGGCGGTACGGGTCTGGGGGCGAAGCGCGATCATCGGACGCGGCACAGGCCACGCCGACCCGCCGGGGTCAACTCCCAAAAACTTTGAGGGCTCGGCCTACCAGGCGCCCAGTTCGCGCAGCTGACGCACCAGTTCTTCCGGAGCCTCGCCAGCGTCGAGGTCGGTCAGATCGACCGGCGCATCCTTGGGCTCGAAATATCGCCAGCCCTGGAAGGGTCGCCGGGCCATGGGCGCGGTGCGAATGACTTTGGGTTCGAGCGTGATCTCACAGCGGCTCTGCTTGCCCTCGCCCAGCGTCGCGATGTCCAGCACCGGTTGGCGACAGACGATCGTCCCCTTCACCACCCAGTAAAGCGAGCCGCCGTCCTCGATCTCGGGCGCCCGTTTCGGCGTCATGCGTGTGTGGACGACGAGCGCCCCGCCCCGGGCGGCGCGGGCCTCCAGCCATTCGACGTCCGGCACCCCGACGCCCAGCTTGATCATGTGAAGCGGCATGGCGCCCACGTAGTGCCCCTTAGGCGCATTGGCCAGATTCTTAATCTAAAGGGGTTAGTCATGATCGCGCGCCGCTCAGTTCGCCCAGCGCGTTTAGGACCAGTATGTACGGATTGATTACCCGCCTGACGGCCCATGCCGGCCGCCGCGACGAACTGGGCCTCTGCCTGCTGGATCCCAATGTGAAGCGTCCGGGCTGCCACAGCTACGTCGTGGCGCACGACGTGAATGACGCCGACGCCCTGCTCGTCACAGAGGTCTGGATGAGCAAGGCCTCGCACGATGCCTGGTTCAACGCGATCCGCGAATCCAGAGTGATGCGTCCGGCGCTCGGCCTGATCGCGCTATGGGGCGATACGGTCGTGACTCGCCCGATCGGCGGCGTGGGGCTTTAGTCCGCCTTCACCACCGCCAGCACGGCCGCCTCGACGACCTGATCGCCAAGAGACGCGACGCTTTCCAACACGCCGTCGAACGGCGCGGTCAGGGCGTGTTCCATCTTCATGGCTTCCAGCACCACGACCGGCTGTCCCTTGGCGACGGCGTCGCCGGCCTTGACCGGCGTCGCGACGATCTTGCCCGGCATGGGCGCGCGCAGCGAACCGTCCGACACCGCCCCCGCGCCTGAACCCACGGCGGCGCGATAGGGCGTGACGCGACGCGCCTCGCCATCGACGAACAGAACGAACCCGTCGTCGACGGTCTGATAGCCGAACAGGCGATCACCCGCCTGAACCTGATCGAACCCGACGTGGGCCAGTTCCCCTTGAGAACCGCGCCAGCCCGTTTCGACCGGCGTCACCGCAGCGGACACGCCCTGACCGTCGACATGGGCCCAGACGGTCGTCTGCGCCGGCGCATTCAGGCGCACGCCATAGGACAGGCCCGGCTGGCCGCCCCAGGGGCTGAACCGGTCCGAACGCGTCTCGACCCCATCCGCCGCCGCTTCCGCAATCAGGGTCAGGGCCGCCAGCGTTGCTTCGTCGGACGGCTGCGGCTGCAACGCCGCCTCCTCCGCCGCGATGAAGCCCGTGTCCACGTCGCCCGCGACGAAGCGCGGATGCTCCAGGCAGCGTTTCAGGAAGCCGGCGTTGGCCTTGACCGGCCAGACCTCGACCTCGCCGGCCGCCTCGGCCAGACGCGCCGCCGCCGCCTCGCGCGTGTCCTCATGCACGATCAGCTTGGCGATCATGGGATCATAGAACTGGCTGACCTCGCCGCCCTGCTCCACGCCGGTATCGACGCGGATGCCGTCCGGCATGACGAAATGCTCCAGCTTGCCGATGGAAGGCAGGAATCCGTTGGCCGGATCCTCGGCATACAGCCGCGCCTCCATGGCCCAGCCGTTCAGCTGGATCTCGGCCTGCTTCAGGGGGACCGGCTCGCCCGCGGCAACGCGGAACTGCCATTCGACCAGATCGACGCCCGTCACGCTCTCGGTCACGGGATGCTCGACCTGCAGCCGGGTGTTCATCTCCATGAACCAGACGCCGTCCGCCTTCAGCCCGTCCGAGGCGTCGGCGATGAACTCGATGGTCCCGGCCCCGACGTAGTTGACCGCCCGGGCCGCCTTGATCGCGGCCCCGGTCACGGCGGCGCGCACGGCCTCGCTCATGCCCGGCGCGGGCGCCTCTTCGATCACCTTCTGGTGGCGGCGTTGCAGCGAACAGTCGCGCTCATACAGGTGGACGACCTCGCCGTGCTTGTCGCCGAACACCTGCACCTCAATGTGGCGTGGGCGGGTGATGTAGCGTTCGATCAGCACCCGATCGTCGCCGAAGGCCGCCGCCCCCTCGCGCTTGGCGCTGGCCAGACCGGCGGCGAAATCGGCCGGATCGTCGACCCGCTTCATCCCTTTGCCGCCGCCGCCCGCGACCGCCTTGATCAGCACCGGATAGCCGATCCGCGCCGCCTCGGCCGTCAGGGTCTCTTCCGATTGGTCCGCGCCCTGATACCCTGGCGTCACCGGCACCCCGGCCTGGATCATCAGCTCCTTGGCCGCGTCCTTCAGACCCATGGCGCGAATCGAGGACGGGTCCGGCCCGATCCAGATCAGGCCCGCCGCCGCGACGGCCTCGGCGAAGTCGGCGTTCTCGCTCAGGAAGCCATATCCGGGGTGGATCGCCTCTGCGCCGGTCGCCTTGGCCGCCGCCAGCACCTTGGCGCCGTCCAGATAGCTTTCGCGCGCCGCCGCCGGACCGATCAGCACCGCCTCGTCAGCCTCGCGCACATGCAGGGCGTTGGCATCCGCCTCGGAATAGACGGCGATGGTGCGAATCCCCATCCGCTTGGCGGTGCGGAAGACACGGCAGGCGATTTCGCCGCGATTGGCGACAAGGACGGACTTGAACATGAAGCGGTCTTAGCCGGATCGTGCGCATCAGGCGAGAGGCAGAGCACGACCCTTCTCACGCGACGCGGCAGGCGTTAAGCCCCTCCGATGTCCCTGCGCCCCCTCTTCGTCACCCAGGTCTATGAAGCCTCCCTCGCCGACGGCCGAGGCTGGCCCGACTTCAACGCACAGCTGATCGACGTCATCCGCATGATGGCCGAGGAGGACGCGGCCGGCCGCCGCTGGTGTCGTGACAACGCCTATCGCGGCTACACCTCCTACGGATCGCTGAACGACCTGCCCCAACGCTTTCCCGAGTTCGCGGAGCTGAAGCGCCATCTGGATCGCCATGCCGTCGCCTACGCCAAGGCGCTGAACTTCGATTTGGCCCGCAAACCCCGCCTCGACAATCTGTGGGTCAACATCCTGAAGCCCGGCGGCGGCCATACGGGTCACATCCACCCGCACGCCTTCCTGTCGGGCACCGTCTATATCGACGTGCCAGACGGCGCCTCATCACTAAAGCTGGAAGATCCCCGCCTGCCCTTCATGATGGCCCGACCGTCGGTGACGGATGAGGCGAGCGAGGCCGAGCGGCCGTTCGTCTATCTACAGCCTCATGCAGGCACGGTGCTGATGTGGGAAAGCTGGCTGCGGCACGAGGTGCCGACCAATCTGGCCAAGGCCGACCGGATTTCGATCAGCTTTAACTACGCGTGAAATCGGCCGCCGTTTCCGGCGGCCGATCAGCGCAATCAGACCGTCCAGCTGGCCTTGCGCTTTTCCAGGAAGGCGGCGACGCCCTCGCGGCCTTCGTCCGATACGCGGGCGCGGGCGATGCGTTTGGCGGTTTCGTCCATCAGACCGTTGTCGATCTTGTGTTGGGCGATGTCGTTGACCAGACGCTTGGCCTCACCCATCGCGCCCGGCGCATTGTTGGTCAGGCTGTCGCTCAGCATCGAGATGAACTCGTCCACCGATCCTTCGGGCAGCACGAGGTCGATCAGGCCGGCATGGGCGGCGTAGTCGGCGTCGAAGGCGTTGGCGGTCAGGAACAACTGGCGGGCGCGGCGCGCGCCGACAGCCTCGATCACATAGGGAGCGATGGTCGCCGGGATCAGACCCAGCTTGACCTCGGAGAAGGCAAAGCGCGCCCCCTCGACCGCCACCGCCATGTCGCAGGCGGCGACGATGCCCGCTCCGCCGCCCATGGCGTTGCCTTCGACCACCGCCACCGTCAGGGCGGGAATGTCGTGCAGGGCCTTCAGCATTTTCGCCAGGCCCATGGCGTCGTCGCGGTTGTCGCTCTCGGACCAGCCGGCGGCGTCGCGCATCCAGTTCAGATCGGCCCCGGCGCTGAAGGTGCCGCCCGCCCCCCGAATGAAGACGGCCCGCACCCGGTCCGCGCCGTGCAGCGTTTCGAACGCCTCATGCAGGGCCGCGATGGTCGCGGCGTCAAAGGCGTTCTTCTTGGCCGGCCGGTTGATGGTGACGAAGACGACGCCGTCGGTGGTCGAATCGATCTGCACCAGATCGTCGTCGGCGTCCGGCGCCGCATCGGGCACCAGCGGCTGGGCGATGCTGTTGATCTCGGCCGCCTCGGCGTCGGTGACGTCCAGGGCGTTGAGGTCGGCTTCGGTCGGTTGATCGGCCATGGGGGTCTCCAAACTGCGTGTCCGCTCACAACGAGGCGCGGACCAATAGGTTACATCCGGAACAGGCCGAACGTCGTCTCCGGGATCGGGGCGTTCAGGCTGGCGCTGATGGCTAGGCCCAGCACATCGCGGGTCTGGGCCGGGTCGATGACGCCGTCGTCCCACAGGCGGGCGGTGGCGTAATAGGGATTGCCCTCGTCCTCATACTTCTGGCGGATGGGCGCCTTGAAGGCCTCGGCGTCGCCAGGGGACCAAGTGTCGGCGTCGCGGTGCACGGTGGCCAGCACGCTGGCAGCCTGCTCGCCGCCCATGACCCCGATCCGGCTGTTAGGCCAGGTGAACAGGAAGCGCGGCGAATAGGCCCGGCCGCACATGCCATAGTTCCCCGCGCCGAAACTGCCGCCGATCAGGACGGTGAACTTGGGCACTTCGGCCGAGGCCACGGCCGTCACAAGCTTGGCGCCGTCCTTGGCGATGCCGCCCGCCTCATATTTGCCGCCGACCATGAAGCCCGAGATGTTCTGCAGGAACAGCAGCGGAATCTTGCGCTTGCAGGCCAGTTCGATGAAGTGCGCGCCCTTCTGGGCGCTCTCGGAAAAGATGACGCCGTTGTTGGCCAGGATGGCGACCGGATAGCCCCAGATGCGCGCGAACCCGCACACCAGGGTCGAGCCGTACAGGCTCTTGAACTCGTCGAACTCCGACCCGTCCACCAGCCGGGCGATAACCTCACGCACGTCATAGGGGGCGCGGACGTCGTCCGGGATCAGGCCGTACAGCTCCTCTGCGTCGAAGGCCGGCGCGCGCGGTTCGCGCACATCCATCTCGACGGCCTTGGTCGTGTTCAGATTGGCGACGATGGAGCGCACGATCTCCAGCGCGTGCTCATCGTTCTCGGCGACATGATCGACCACGCCCGAGCGACGACCGTGGGTCTCCGCCCCGCCCAGTTCCCCCGCCGAGATGACCTCGCCCGTCGCCGCCTTCACCAACGGCGGGCCGGCCAGGAAGATGGCGCCCTGGTTCCTGACGATGATCGTCTCGTCCGACATGGCCGGCACATAGGCCCCTCCGGCGGTGGACAGGCCCATGACGCAGGCGATCTGGGCGATGCCCTTGGCGCTCATCCGGGCTTGGTTGAAGAAGATGCGGCCGAAGTGGTCGCGGTCGGGAAACACCTCGGCCTGGTGCGGCAGATTGGCCCCGCCGGAATCCACCAGATAGACGCACGGCAGACGGTTCTGCTCGGCGATTTCCTGGGCGCGCAGGTGCTTCTTCACCGTCATGGGGAAGTAGGCGCCGCCCTTCACCGTCGGGTCGTTGCAGACGATCATGACCTCGCGGCCCGAAACCCGGCCAATGCCGGCGATGACGCCCGCCGCCGGGGCCTCGCCGTCATACATGTCGTGCGCAGCCAGTTGCCCGATCTCCAGAAAGGGCGAGCCGGGATCCAGCAGGCGCTCGACGCGGTCGCGCGGCAACAGTTTGCCGCGAGCGACGTGACGGTCGCGCGACTTGTCGGACCCGCCGCGCGCGGCCTTGGCCACATGGTTGCGCAACTCGGCGACCAGGGCGCTGTTGTGCGCGTGCAGGGACTTGTATTTTTGGCTTTGCGGATCGACCGCGGACGTCAGCTTCGGCATGGGGCTGGTTTAGGCGGGGTCGAGGGGCGCCACAAGCGTCTGCCGCCATCCTTGCTTCCTCGCCCCTTTTCGCCTATAGGCCCCGCCTTTCCAGGGCTTCGGTCCTGTCGCGGAGCACCAAAGGGTTGGACGTTCGGTCCGGCCGCCGCGCCAGGAGCCATCGTGGAGACCGACTTACCCGGTCGTTTCCGCGCCGACGCCCACAAGGGAGACTACCGCATGGCTCTTTACGAGCACACGGTCATGACGCGCCAGGATATCTCGGCGCAACAGGCCGAAGCGCTGAATGACACCATCAAGGATCTGATCGTCGCCGGTGGCGGCTCGGTCGCCAAGATCGAATACTGGGGTCTGCGCAACCTGACCTACCGCGTGAAGAAGAACCGCAAGGCTCACTATTCGCTGCTGGCCGTCGACGCCCCTCCGGCCGCCATGGCCGAAGTCGAGCGTCAGCTATCGATCAACGAAGACGTGCTGCGCTGGCTGACCGTCCGCGTCGAGGAACTCGACCTGGAACTGTCGCCGCTGCTGGCCCGCCGCGAGCGTGAACGCGAGCGTGAGCGCGAGCGCACCCCGCGCGACGACGCCGCCGCCGACGCCGAATAAGGAACCCGGAACATGACCGATACCACCGCCCCGACCCCGGGCGCACCGGCGGGCTCCGGCGCCGCCGGCCGCCGCCCCTTCTATCGTCGCCGCAAGGTCTGCCCGTTCTCGGGCGCCAATGCGCCGAAGATCGACTACAAGGACGTCAAGCTGCTGCAGCGGTACGTCTCCGAACGCGGCAAGATCGTGCCTTCGCGCATCACCGCCGTCTCCCAAAAGAAGCAGCGTGAACTGGCCAAGGCCATCAAGCGCGCTCGCTATCTGGCCCTCCTGCCTTACGTGGTGAAGTGAGATGAAGGTCGTTCTGCTTGAACGCGTCGAGAATCTCGGCGCCATCGGCGACGTCGTGTCCGTCAAGGACGGCTTCGCCCGTAACTTCCTTCTGCCGCGCGACAAGGCCCGCCGGGCCACCGCCGCCAACCTGAAGGCGTTCGAACTCGACCGCGCCGCCATCGAGCAGCGCAACGAGAAGAACAAGGCCGACGCACAGAAGGTCGCCGACAAGATCGACGGCCAGACCTACGTCATGATCCGTCAGGCCGGTGAAACCGGTCACCTGTACGGTTCGGTCGCCGGTCGCGACGTCGCCGAGGCCATCCAGGCCGAAGGCGGCAAGGTCGAGCGCTCGCAGGTCGTCCTGAACACGGCGATCAAGAGCCTGGGCGTCCACGAAGTGCCGGTTCGCCTGCACGCCGAGGTCCGCGCCACGGTCAAGATCAACATCGCCCGCTCGATGGACGAGGCCGAGCGCCAAGCCAAGGGCGAGGACGTGATCCGCAGCCAGTTCGACGATGAGCGCCAGGCCGCCGAGCAATCGGCTCAGGAACTGATCGAAGGCGGCGCCGGTCAACAAGAAGGCTTCGGCGACGAAGCCTGATCCGACCGGATCCCCAACGACATCAAGGGCGCGTCTCGCAAGGGACGCGCCCTTTTTGCTGCGCGTGAACGGCATCCACCGCACGGCCGATCGTCACCTTGACCTATGACAAGATTACAACAAACCCAGATCATTGATCTCTCAAATGGATGTCTAGACATTAAGCTTGCTTGACGTCGTCACATTGCGGTCACAGCCTGCAATTGAGGCCTGCGTTTCGATTATACGCGCAAAATTATTGCGCTTTTCGAGACGCCGACCGAGGGCGACGGCATGACGGCCTGCCGAGCGCCGACACAGAGGGCTGTCGTGCATCGTCGGGGACTATCAATGAAAATCGGATACGGTCGTCAGGCCCTATTGGCCTTTGCCTCCACCAGCGCGCTCTTCATCGCCTCATCGGCGTTCGCCCAGACAACCCCTCCGCCAAGTGAAGCCACCGATGTCGATGAGATCGTCGTCACCGGCACGCGCACCGTTGGGCGCAGCCGGCTCGACAGCGTCGCGCCCGTCGATGTCATCACCGGCGAAACTCTGGCGAAACAGGGCACTGGCACAGAGCTGGCCGCCGCCCTCGCCGCCACC
>NZ_DAMBJX010000083.1:0-2677 GCF_032067225.1 Brevundimonas vesicularis
CGGCAGCAGTTTGATGAGGGGCCATCCACGCATCGCCATCACTCCGCGATCGGCAGTTTTTTGGGCTTGGCCGTCTTGAGCCAGTAGCCGAGCAGGACCTGGGCGACCAGGACCGACGAGAAGACCGAGGTGAACACACCGATGGTCAGGGTCCAGGCGAACCCGCGAACAGGGCCTTCGCCGAACACGAACATGATGCCCGCCGCGACCAGGGTGGTCAGGTTGGCGTCGATGATGGTGCCCATGGCCTTGTTGAAGCCGGCGTCCATAGAGGCGATGACGCTGCGGCCCGCCCGGGCCTCGTCACGCATACGCTCATAGATCAGCACGTTGGCGTCCACCGCGACCGCGAAGGTCAGGATCAGACCGGCGATGCCTGGCAAGGTCAGCGTCGCCTGGGTCAACGACATGGCCGCCACGATCAGCACGCCGTTCAGCACCAGGCCGACCACCGACACGCCACCGAAAAGCAGACCGTAGGCCAGGATCATGAACAGCACGATGATGGCGAAGCCGACGGCGGTCGACAGGGCGCCTGCGGCGACCGCGTCCGCACCCAGTTCAGCCGTCACGGTGCGGCGCTCCTCGACGTTCAGCGGCGCCGGCAGGGCGCCCCCGTTCAGCAGGTTCACCAGCGTCGCCGCTTCTTGGATCGAGAAGTTGCCTGTGATCTGACCCGAGCCCGAGGTGATCGCGCTCTGGATCGTCGGGGCCGAAATGACCTTGCCGTCCAGGATGATGGCGAAGGGCTTCTGCAGATTGGCGGCGGTGGCTTCGCCGAAGCGCCGCGCGCCGGCACCGTCGAAGCGGAAGTCGATGGCCGGGCGGCCGCTCTGGTCCGAACCGACGCCGGCGCGGGTTAGGTTCTCGCCCGACACCAGCACGCGCTTCTTGACCAGATAGGGCGTGCCGTCCTCGCCTTGCAGCAGTTCGGAATCAGGCGGCACACGGCCGGCCAGGGCGTCCTGAACCGAGTTCTCGACATCGACCATCTGGAAGGTCAGCTGCGCCGTCTGGCCGATGACTTCTTCCAGCTTGCTCGGATCGCTCTCGCCCGGCGCCTGGACCACGATCCGGTCGGCGCCCTGGCGGGTGATGGAGGGTTCGCGCGTGCCCAGGCTGTCGATCCGGCGGCGCACGACCTCGATCGACTGGTCCACGGCCGTCGCGCCCATGCCGTTCAGCGCGGCGTCGGTATAGGCGAAGCGGATGCGGTTATCGCCCAGGCGCGTCGCAGTGCGTTCCGCCTGGCCGCCCGGTCCGACCTGACCGCCCAGCTGTTGCAGCGCCTTGAACGCGGCATCGCCCTGGGCCGGATTGGCCAGGGTGACGACCACGCCGCCGGCTTCACGCTGGAAGCCGTTGGTGGCGACGCCCGCACCGTTCAGCGTGACCCGAACGTCCTCGATCAGGTTGGTGACGCGCTTTTCGCGCATCGCCGGCACATCGACTTCCAGCAACAGATACGAACCGCCCTGAAGGTCCAGCCCCAGATTCAGCTTGTTCTTGGGCATGAAGCCGGGCAGCGCTTCGCGCTGCTGATCCGACAACAGGTTCGGGAACGCCAGCAGACAGCCGAGAACGGCCGCGACGACGACGAGAATGACTTTCCAGCGCGACAGCTGAATCATGAGGGCGGTCCAGGTATCGGCGGATACGCGAGCGTATCAGGCCTTGGAATCGTTGGCGGCGATGGCGGTGCGGTTGCGCACCTCGGCGATCATGGCCTTGACCACGCGCACGTTGACGCTGGGGGCGATCTCGACGTTGACCTCGGCCTCTTCGACGCGGGTGACCTTGCCGATCATGCCGCTGCCCAGGACGACGGTGTCCCCACGCTTGACGGCGGCGATGGCGGTCGCGTGCTCCTTGGCGCGCTTCTGCTGCGGACGGATCAGCAGGAAGTAGAAAAGGATGAAAATACCGATGATGGGCGCAAACCCGATCAACTGCGCCGTCAAGCCGCCTTCAGCGCCCATGGGTCGTCTCCGAACATAGAAGGGTAGCCCTCGTCGGCCCCCCATTAAAACGAGGCGCGGAACCTAGGGCCGCGCCTCGCAGATTGCAACGCGGCGAAAGCGCTACCTGGGCAACACTGTCAAAGGATCGACCGCGACCGGATCGTCGCCGCGCATCTGACGGGTCTCGAAGTGGATCGAGGGGCGTCCGTCGCCGGCCGTCAGACCCACGGTGCCGATCTGCTGGCCCGCGCGAACGTCGTCCCCGTCCTTGACCGTCGCCGAACCCAGATGGCCATAGACCGTGCGCCAGCCGTTGGCGTGCACGATCAGCACCGTCAGCCCCTGCCCCACCAGATCGCTGCCGACATAGGCCACGCGCCCGGCGGCAGAGGCGCTGACCGTCGCGCCGGCCGAGGCGCCGATGTTGATGCCGTTGTTCCGCTCGCCCATGCCGACCGGGCCGAAACGTCGCACGATGTCGCCGCGCACTGGCCACAGCAGGTTCGGCTGACCGGCAGCGGCGCCGGCGGCGTTTGTCTGTTCGACAGGGCGCGTCTGGACCGGCAGCGCCGCATTGCCCGAGGGCGGCGGCGGGGGCGGCGGCACGGCGCCGTTGTTGGGCACCAGCACGCCGACGGGCGAGGCGCCGGTCGCGTAAGGATCGTGGCCGGTATCCACCGCCGCTTCAGGCAGTATGATTCGCTGGCCGGTCGTGA
>NZ_DAMBJX010000083.1:2687-10065 GCF_032067225.1 Brevundimonas vesicularis
GTCGTGATCGCCCCGCGAGGCCCCAGTCCGTTCAGATCGATCAGCGTCTGCACCGGCGTCTGGAAGCGGCGTCCCACGCCCGAGATCGTGTCGCCCGGTTGGATCACATAGGCCGCGCCCGGACGCACCGGGGCCGACGAAGACGGATAGGACGGCGTGTAGGCGGGCGGCTGCGACGCCGGAGGCTGATAGGTCGGTTGGCTCGGACCGACGTTGACCGTCGGCGGCAAGGCTCCGCCATCGACCTGACCGATCGGCGCCGTCGCGGGCGGCGGCGATTCATAAGGGGCGGGACGATAGGGCTGGTTCGGATTCTGGCCGGCGTTCGGATAGGTCGGCTGCTGCGGGTAGGCGCCCTGCCCCGGACCATAGGCCGGCGCCGGGTTCGCATGCGTCGAATAGCGCGGCTCCGAAGGATAGCTGATGCAGGCCGCCGTGCTCAACGCCGCCCCCGCGACCAGAGCCGCTCTCATCCAGCCCGAAATCATCGCCACCGGCTGCTCCCATTCGTGGTTAAACTCGCCCGCCCGGTGTGCCCGCTCGCGCCCCATAAGCCAACCCCGCAAACCGCACGGAATTGGGGCGCGAAGGTTAACGGGGTGCCGCTTCGCGCATCTCGATCCAAACACGGCGATTCATAGACTCCGATGTTTCATCTGATGACGGTCTCATCAAGTTGGTTTCTCCAAAGCTCGTGACCTCGATGTCCTCGGCCCGAACGCCCAACCGAATGAAAGCATCCGCCACCGCCTCTGCACGTTTGCGACTGAGCGCCAAGTTGGCTTCAGGTGAACCAAGTGTATCCGCATACCCTTGCAGAATGACGCGAGTTCCGGGTCGGTATGTCGCGGCATAAAGGCGAAGCCGGAAATCCCATTTTCGATCGACGACGGTGCTACCGCTCTCGAAAAAAACCCCATGATAGTGCCAGAGTGTGGGCGGTTGAAGTCTGTCGTGGTGCTTCACCTCAATCGCGAGACACCCCTCAGGCAAGGGTTCATAGGCCGTCACTACAGCTATCGTCGGCGGAAAACCGGTCCGAACCGCCTCGATAAAGGCTGTGTTCGTCCGCTCGAATGCGACGCTATCGTCAGCCCTATAGTCAGCTTGTCGGAAGAGAGTGGCGGAGGCGCGCCAGTCGGCCGCCTGGTCAAACGCTGCATTCGCAGAACGCAAACTTGCGTAGCCCTCGGACGATAGATTCTCGTCCACATCGAAACATACCGGCCAAGTCTGCGCGCTGGCTACTGACGCAGAAAACATCAGGATTGCTGTTGCGAGCTTCAGGCGAACCATCGGTGAACCATGCAGGCTCAACCCACAGCTGTCACCCCTCCTTCGCCGTCCCCTCGACCAGTGGAACGAAACGCACTTCCGTCAGGCTTTCGCGGTGGAACGACCCGTCGCCCTGCCCGACGTAGCGATGCAGCATCTGCACCGACGTGCGCCCCACAGGCGCGACCAGCACCCCGTTCGGCTTCAGCTGTTTCAGCAGTTCGGTCGGCTCGGTGGGCGAGGCGGCGGTGACCATGATCCTGTCGAAGGGCGCCTGTTCAGCCCAGCCCAGGCCGCCGTCGCCGTGCTTGGTGATGACGTTCTCGATCTTCAGCACCCGCAGCCGCGCCTCGGCCTCGACCAGAAGGCTGCGATACCGCTCCACCGAATAGACATAGCGCGCCAGCCGGCTCAGCACCGCGCACTGATACCCGCTGCCCGTACCGATCTCCAACACCCGGTGACGCGCCTGCACCTCCAGCGCCTGGGTCATCAGTCCGACGATATAGGGCTGGCTGATCGTCTGAGCGCAGTCGATCGGCAGGGCCTGATCCTCCCACGCCTGATCCAGGAACTTCTCATGCACGAAGACCGCGCGGTCGATGCTCTCCATCGCCTTCAGCACGCGCGGGTCCGTAACCCCCTGCTGCCGCAGCGACAGGATCAAGCGCCCGGCGTGGTCGTCGTGCAGATTCATGCGGCGGTCGCCACGCTCTTGGGCGGCGCCCCGCCCAGCACCTTCTTCAGGTCATTCACGCTGGTCATGTGCGTCAGGTCGATATGCAGCGGCGTGACCGAGATCCGCCCCTCCTCGATGGCCCGCAGGTCCGTGCCCTCGGCATGCTCCTGCTTCTCCCCCCGGAAGCTCATCCAGTAATAGTCCCGCCCGCGCAGGTCCGTGCGCCGCACCGCATGCATCTCGCCGACGTTGCGGAAGCCCTGGGTCGTCACCTCGACCTGATCGACCGCTTCGGGCGGCCGGTTGGGGAAGTTCAGGTTCATCACCACCCCGTTCGCCCATTTCTGCTCCAGCAGGCGGCTGATGATCGCAGGCGCGAAGGCCTCAGCCGTCTCCCAATGCGCGACCACCTCGTCGTGAAACCGCTCCAGGCTCTGGCTCAGGGCGATGGAGCGGATGCCGAACGCCATCCCCTGCAAGGCGCCCGCCACTGTGCCGGAATAGCTGACGTCCTCGCCTATATTGTGCCCGCGATTGACGCCCGATAGCACCAGATCGGGCTTCTCCGGCATCAGGTCGTTGACCGCCAGCACGACACAGTCGGTCGGCGTGCCCGTCACCGCGAACCGCTTCTCGCCCAGGTTCAGCACCCGCAGCGGTTCGGTCAGGGTGATCCCCCGCCCCTTGCCCGACTGCTCGACGGCGGGCGCGCACACCCACACGTCGTCGCTCAGCGTGCGCGCGATCCGCTCAAGGCATTCCAGACCTTCGGCCTCGATGCCGTCGTCGTTGGTCAGAAGAATACGCATCAGCCGCCCACGACCTGCAGACCGCCCATATAGGGCTGCAACACCGCTGGCACGGCGATCCGCCCGTCGTCCTGCTGATAGTTTTCCATGATCGCCACCAGCGTCCGGCCGACCGCCAGGCCCGATCCGTTCAGCGTATGGACGAACTCGGTCTTTTTCTCGCCGGCGCGCTTGAACCGCGCATCCATGCGCCGCGCCTGGAAGTCTCCGCAGTTCGAGCAGCTGCTGATCTCGCGATAGGTCCCCTGGCTGGGCAGCCAGACCTCCAGGTCGAAGGTCTTCTGCGCCGAAAAGCCCATGTCGCCCTTGCACAGCAGCATCCGCCGGAACGGCAGCTCCAGCGCCTTCAGCACCGCCTCCGCACAGGCCGTCATCCGCTCGTGCTCGGCGTCGCTGTCCTCCGGCCGTGTGATCGACACCATCTCGACCTTCGAGAACTGGTGCTGGCGGATCAGCCCGCGCGTATCGCGCCCCGCCGACCCGGCCTCGGCCCGGAAGCACGGCGTCAGCGCCGTCATCCGCATCGGCGTCGCCAGCGCGTCCTCAGACAGGATGGTGTCACGCACGAGATTGGTCAGAGAGACTTCGGCAGTGGGGATGAGCCAATGGTTACGCCCCCCCCAGCGCTTAGGTTCCTCAAGACTGAGGACAGCATCCTTAATGTGGCTGTAAAGTTCCCAGCTAAGACTTTCTTTGCCGTGTATCCGGTCAGGCAAAACCTTATCGGTTGGCTCGTGTTCGGGATCATATTGGAAGTCTGAGAAATAGGCCGCCACGTCGATCGCTAAGTCTTCTTCCGTCTCACCGAATTGCTTGTGCCGAAATAGATCATCTTTAAACTTCGGCAACTGCCCCGTGCCGAACATCGCCTCGTCGCGCACCAGATACGGCGGGTTCACTTCCAGATAGCCGTGCTGATCCGTCTGCATATCCAGCATGAACTGGCCCACGGCCCGTTCCAGCCGCGCCAACTGCCCCTTCAGCACCGCGAACCGAGCGCCCGACATCTTGGCCGCCGCCTCGAAGTCCAGCATCCCCAGGGCCTCGCCCAGGTCGGCGTGGTCCTTGGCCGGACCGGTGCGACGCGGCACGCCCCAGGTCGAGACCTCGACATTGCCCGCCTCGTCCTCGCCGTCCGGCACGTCCTCGGCCGCCAGGTTCTTCTGCGCCGCCAGCAGGTCGCGCAGTTCCTTGCCGACACGCGCCTCGACCTCGGCCGCCGCAGCGATATCGCCCTTCAGCGCCTCGACCTCGGCTTTCAGCCGGTCGGCCTCGGCCATGTCCTTACGCCCCATCGCAGCGCCGATCAGCTTGGAGGCCGCATTGCGCTTGGCCAGGGCGTCCTGGCCCGTGGTCTGGGCGTGGCGCAGTTCGGCGTCCAGCCGCAGGATGTCCGCCACCAGCCCGTCGGCCTCATCCACCCCGCGCAACGACCAGCCCGCCACGTAAACCTGGGGGTTCTCGCGAATGGCTCTGATGTCGTGCATGGTCTGAAACTTCGGCTGGGCGGGAGAAGCCGAACGCTCTACCCGCCCACGCGGAATCGGGCAACGCGAGAAGCTTAATGTCTCCTCCCCATGCAATGGGGAGGGGGACCGCGAAGCGGTGGAGGGATTTTAGACGCCGCTTAAGCGCCGCGATGCGCTGAAGAGCCCCTCCGTGTCTCCGCTGCGCTTCGAGCCACCTCCCATGAATGGGGAGGAGACGATGCTCAGCCATCGCAATGCCGCTGGTCCATCCGCAGCGATTTCAACCGCTTGCCGATTTATGTCCCACGTCTTCCATCCACGAAGTCAAACGGCCCCATAATGCCCCTGTCTCGTCGCATGGAGGGCTCACCTGGCCTGCGACCTTGCGGCGGCGGGAGCGGAGGGAACGGGGGCGATGGTGAGACTCCATCGCGGCGCCGGGGCTGATCGGTCGGGGAGTCGCCCCGGCGTCCGCAGTCGCGTCGCAGGGTCGAGGGGGATACTCGGCCGAACCGGGGATCGGGGATCGCTGCTCCGACCCGCCCGTCGCAGGCTTATGGGGTTAGGCGATAAGACCGCCACCGCTCGGCGCCCCGAGCTTGCAGGCCAACCCCCCGCGCGGAGCGTCACACCCTTCGTCGAAACGGTAATTCAAACCACAGAACTCCGGGCGAACGCCCGGCGCTCCGCCCAGCCCTCCAGACTTCGCAGCGATAGCGCGAAGGCGCCGTCGCACGTCCAAACATCCCATTCACCCGCCCCAGAATCGCGCCTACAAACGCATCATGGCCACGCTTCGCCCCGACACGCTGGCGACCTCGCTCGCGCGCATCTTCGAAGGTCGCATGGTCGACCGGGCCAGCTGGTATGCTCTGACCGGCGGCGAGCCGCTGTTCACCGAGGGCGATCCGGCCGACACCCTGTATCTGGTCCGCTCCGGCCGTCTGGGCGTGTTTCGGATGGAGGCGGATCAACCGCCGCACATGCTGGGCGTGATCAAGGCGGGCGAGCCGGTGGGTGAGATGGCCATGCTGGCCGGCACGCCGCACACCGCAACCGTCGTCGCCCTGAGGGACAGCGAGATTCTGGCGCTGCCGCGCGAAGCCTTCTTCGAGGCCGCCAGGACCGAGCCGGACCTGATGGTCGAGCTGTCGCGGCTGATGATCCACCGCGCCCGCGAACGCACCGCCGGCGCATCCGAGCCCAGCGTCTTCGGCTTCGTCTCGGCCCGTCCCCGGCCCATCCGGGCCTTCGTCGAACGCATCGCCGCCGCCATCCAGGCCATGGGCTTCACCTGCCAGGTCATCGACCAGTCGGCCCTGGCCTCGGCTTCGGAATGGTTCAGCCGGGTGGAGGGCGACCACGACTATGTCCTCTATGTCGCCGAGCAGGATCAGCCCGCCTGGGCCAGCCTGTGCGCGCGTCAGGTGGACCGGATGTTCATCGTCGGCAGCGGCCTTCTGGCGCCGCCGTCCGCCGTGCCGCGCCGCCAAGGCTTCGGTGACGGCCGCCGCCTGACCGACCTGATTCTGCTGCGCGATCCGCGCATGCATCACCCGGCCAACACGCGCGTCTGGCTGGATGCCCTGCAGCCTGATCGCTGGTTCCATTGCGTCGAAGGCCTGGCCACCGACGCCGAGCGCATCGCCCGCGTCGTCACCGGCACGGCGGTCGGACTGGTTCTGTCCGGCGGCGGCGCGCGGGCCTATTGCCACATCGGCGCGATCCGGGCCCTGGAAGAGGCCAAGGTGCCCATCGACTTCGCAGGCGGCGCCTCTATGGGCGCGGTCGTCGCCGCCGGCCCGGCCCTGGGCTGGTCCTTCGAACGGCTGGATTTCGAGATCCGGCGCGCCTTCGTCGAGTCCGATCCGCTGGCGGACCTCGCCGTGCCGATCATCGCCATGTCTCGCGCCCGCAAGGTCGCCCGTCTGCTGGAACAGGCTTACGGCGACATCGACCTGGCGGACTTGGCCCTGCCCTTCTTCGCCGTCTCGTCGAACCTGACCTCGGGCCGGATCGAGGCGCATCGCACGGGCCTGATGCGGCGGGCCATGCGCGCCTCAATCGCCATTCCCGGCGTCCTGCCGCCGGTCGTCATGGACGGTCAGGTGCTGGTGGACGGCGCCGTTCTGAAGAACTTCCCCACCAGCGTGATGCGCCAGCTGAACAGCGGCCCCATCATCGGCGTGGACATGTCCCAGACGCGCGGCGTCGATCCCCAGGCGCTGGAGAATCCGCCGTCCTGGTGGAAATGGGTCCTGTCCGGCGCCTGGAAGGCCGGCCCGCCCATCGTCTCGATCCTGATGCGCTCGGCCACCATCACCACCGACGTCGAGATGACGCAGTCGCGCGCCGACGCCGACGTCCTGATCCTGCCCCAGGTCGCCGGCAGCGACATTCGCGACTGGAAGACCTACGACGGCCCCGTCGCCATCGGCTACGAGGCGACAAAGGCAGCGCTCGCCGACCTTGCCTGCCCCGTCACCCAGATGCGGCATTGCCCCACCGCGCCCCCGGTGCCCTCACCTGCCCCTTAAAGCGGCGCGCAGGCCCGCTTCAGCCAGTCCAGCGCCTCGCCATCCATCAACGGGCCGACCTTGGCCAACGTTTCGGCGTGATAGGCGTCGACATAGGCCCGCTCGTCTGGCGTCAGCATCTCGACCGCGATCAGCTTGCGGTCGATCGGCGCGAACGTCAGCTGCTCGAACCCGTGCATCGGCCGCTCGCCGCCCTCGGGAACCGCTGCAGGCGTCACCACCTGCAGGGTCTCGATGCGGATGCCCCAATGGCCTTCGCGGTAATAGCCGGGCTCGTTGGACAGGATCATCCCTTCCAGCAACGGCTGGGAAGTGCCCCATTTCGCGATCCGCTGCGGCCCCTCGTGGACCCCCAGATAGCTGCCGACGCCGTGGCCGGTGCCGTGATCGTAATCCAGCCCCGCCGCCCACATCGGCGCCCTTGCAATGGCGTCCAGCGCCATGCCGCTGGTCCCGGCCGGGAAGCGGATCGTCGCCATGGCGATATGCGCCTTCAGCACCAGGGTGAACTTGTGGCGCTGATCTTCGCTCGGCTCGCCCACCGCCATGGTGCGGGTCACATCGGTCGTGCCGTCCAGATACTGACCGCCGCCGTCCACCAGCAGCAAC
>NZ_DAMBJX010000084.1:0-2970 GCF_032067225.1 Brevundimonas vesicularis
CGCCAAACGGTTCAAGGACGCCGGTGACGACTATTCCGCCATCCTCGCCACCGCCCTGGCCGACCGTCTGGCCGAGGCCTTCGCCGAACGGCTGCACAAAGAGGTCCGCACCACCCTGTGGGGCTATGCCGCCGATGAGACGGCCGATATCGATGCTCTGATCGCCGAACAATATCAGGGCATCCGACCTGCCCCCGGCTACCCGGCCCAGCCCGATCACACGGAAAAAGCCACCCTCTTCCGCCTGCTCGACGCCGGAAACCACGCCGGCATGGCCCTGACCGAAAGCTTCGCCATGACGCCCCCGGCCTCCGTGTCGGGCCTCTATTTCGGCCATCCCGGCAGCCACTATTTCGGCGTCGGCAAGATCGATCTGGACCAGGTCGAGGACTACGCCCGCCGTAAGGGCTGGGACGTCGCCACGGCTGAGCGCTGGCTGGCGCCCATCCTCAACTACGATCCCTACGCCGCCAAACGCGAATCGGCGGCTTGAGCCGGGCTCAAGCCGCCGTCTGTCATCGGGTAACCGCCGAACCGGTCAGTTGATGCCGACGCTCTCCAGCGTGGCGGGCGGCGTGGTGATATTGTCGCGCAGGCGGCGCGCGGCATGCTCGCAGCGGCCCGGCAGACCGAAGAACAGGCCGAACGACTGGCTGCGCGCCTCGGCGTCGGGATTGGCCATCAGCGGGGCCCACTGCGCCTTAACGGCGGCGACGGCCTGCTCGGCCTCAGCCTTCGAAGCCGCCGATTGGCGCGGCGCGGCCGCCGCCAGGGCGCTACGGAAATCCTGGGCTTCGAGACGGCCCAGACGCACCAGCTCGACATCCTCCGGCGCACGCGACGTCAGCGTCTCGCCCAGATCGGCATGGCCCGTCACCAGGGCATCGCACCACGCCACCAGCGGATAGTCGGCGCTCGGCGCGCCGCGCGGCAACGGCCGTGCATAGGCGATGGCCTCGCGCGTCTTCAACGCATCGGCGGTCTCGCCCGAGCGATTACCCGTCACGATCGGCCCATCCTGCGTTTGAGCGACAGCCGCGCCGGCAGCCAGCAGCGACAGGACCGATAGTCCGGGAACGACAAATTTCAGCATGATCTTCCTTGGAGGGGGGCGCCGCAAACAGGCGACGATCCGTAACGCTCGCCCGCCCGAATGGTTTTTCTACGGCGCCGCTTAAACGAAAAAGGCGGCGGAGCGTTGCTCCGCCGCCTCAGTCTTGTGTCGTTGACCGGCCTTAGAACTTGGCGGTCAGACCGACGTAGTAGCGGCGACCCAGCACGTCATAAGTCGACGGGTCGGTGTTGGCCTGAACGCCGGGAACGAAGACGTTCGGCTGTTCGTCGGTCAGGTTGTTCACGCCGCCGCGCAGCGACACCGTGTCGTTGATGGACCACGAACCGTTCAGGTCGAAGTAGTCGATGGAGGGCAGAACCTCGGTGGTGTTGATCACCGTGATTTCGCCGACCCGACGCCAGCGGGCGCCGACCGAGAACGGACCGCTCGCCCAGGTCACCGAGGTCAGGGCTTTCCATTCCGGGAAGGTGTTGCCGAAGGTGCTGTCGATCGTGCCCGTACGGTCAGTGAAGGCGCCGCCCTCGACGACGTTGTCTTCATAGTTCTCCAGCCAGCTGATGACCGTGTTGAACTTCAGACGACCCCAATCGCCACCACCGATGTCGGCGATGTTGAAGGCCCAGTCGGCCTGGAAGTCGACGCCAGAAGTCTTGATCATGCCAAGGTTGGCCTGATTTTCGATCGCGCCGACAATGTTGCCGGACAACGGATCGCGGCTGAACAGCTGGCAATAGCTGTTGGCGTTGCTGAAGGTGGGGTTTTCGCCCGTGACGTTGAAGCAGCCGGCCAGCGAGTCGTCGGCCGCAATCGATCCGATCGCGTCGGTGATCTCGATGTTGTAGTAGTCGATCGAAGCCGAGAAGCCCGACAGCCAAGGCGACGCGAACTGCGATTGATACACCAGACCGGCCGACCAGCTGTCCGACGTCTCTTCAAACAGGTTGGGGTTACCGCCGGTGCGGCTTTCGACCTGGTTGTTAGAGAAGGTGTAACGATCGATCGCCTGGGCCGAGATCCCTTGCGCCAAGCACAGCGCACGGACAGCAGCGGCGTTAGAGCCCTGGCGGAAGCTGCTGCGAATGTCGCAGGGGTCACCACCGGTGCCCGTAGCCGAGGGGGCGCCGATGCTCGGGAAGTTCGTGCTCGCGGTGGCGAACAGCTCCCCGATCGAAGGTGCGCGGACCGAGCGGCTATAGCCGCCACGAGCGCGGAGGCCGCCGGCGACAGTCCAGTCTAGCTCCGCACGATAGGCCTGCGTGCCACCAGCGGTGCTGTAGTCGGCGTAACGATAGCCGAGGTTCAGATCCAGTTGCTCGACGAAAGGCAGATCCGAGAGCAGCGGGACCAGCGCTTCGATGAACAGTTCCTTGGAGTTCGTACCACCGCTCAGCGAAGGCGTCGGGTTGAAGCCGGCGATTTCCGAACCACCGACGTTGCCGCCGTCCGGCTGGCCATTTGCGCCCAAGTGAGGCGTGACGGCGTTTTGTTGAGCGAGCGAGGAGTCGGCGCCGAAGGCGAAGTCGTCTTGGCGATACTGAGCGCCGAGGGCGACACGAACTTCACCGGCCGGCAGATCAAACGCCTTGCCCTGAAGCGACGCTTCGATGACCCGTTGTTCGGTCACGGTCGAGTTACGCGCCGAACGACCGATGTAGTTGATGCACTCGGCAGACAGGTCTGTCACGCCAAACGGATCGAAACCGCCAGCGCAGAGGCTGCGTCCGCCGTCCGCAGCGTCCAGCAGTCGCTGAACCGACGAGCGAGACACGTTGCCGGTTTGAGTGGTCGTATTGGAAACGCGGCCATACGAACCGTAAACGTCGTACGTCCAGGTGCTTTGCGGAACCTGACCACGGACGCCCGTGGTGATCTGATAGATGTTGTACTCTTCCGTC
>NZ_DAMBJX010000084.1:2980-9660 GCF_032067225.1 Brevundimonas vesicularis
GAAGCGCTTGTTCAGCAGGAACGAGCCGTTTGGATTAGCGCGCGAGTTCAGGAATCTGCGGAGATCAGCCGTGATGAACGGGTTGGTCGCCGGGACGCGGAAGCCGGTGCCGCTGGCCGCGGGGCTAGCCGCCAGTTCGGTGTCGGCGACATACTGGGTGAACAATGCGTTGGCATAGACCTCGGCGTTGTCATTGATCTTGTAACGGCCGCCACCGTAGACGTTGTAACGGTCAAGCGGCAGTTGCAGATAGTTAAGCGGACCCGTGTTGAACGTATAGTTGGCGCCGGGCGCCGTGTATTCCGCGCCGGCTCCAGCCGGATTCTTGACGTTCAGCTTGCCGGTATACGAGAACAGGGTGTTGTCATCGTTGAAACCGAACGCGCCCGTTTCGACCAGGGTCGGGCTGTTGAAGTAAGATCTGACCAAAGCCAGGCTTGGCAGGTTGTTTGAGTCGAAGATCGTCGAACCCAGGGGCGAAGTGCCCGACGGACCGGACACCGCCGAGAAGTCACGCGCGGCGTTGAAGATCACATCGCGGGTCGAACGGCCAAGCGACAGCACCATGTTGCCGCGGTCATCATCGAAGTTGCCGCCGACGGTTACGGAGTAGCTTTCGGTCTTGCCGTCGCTGCGATCGGTTTCACCGTATTGGGCGTCGACCTGAACGCCCGAGAAGTTCTCGTCGAGGATGAAGTTTGCGACGCCAGCCAGGGCGTCCGAACCATAGGCCGCCGAAGCGCCGCCCGAGATGACTTCGATGTTCTTGATCAGGGCAGTCGGGATCAGGTTGACGTCAACCGAACCGTCCGAGTTCGACGGCACGACGCGACGGCCGTTCATCAGAACCAGCGTGCGGTTCGAGCCGAGGTTACGCAGGTTGATGTTGGCCTGGCCGCCATTGGACGGGTTGTTCGAGGTCGACGAGATCGACGGGGTGAACTGCGGCAGATCGTTGATCAAGGTGTCGATCGTAACCGAACCCGTCGCCTGGAAGTCTTGGGCGGTGACGGTGACGATCGGGCTGGTCGAACGATAGTCCTGACGGGCGATGCGCGAACCCGTGACGACGATCTCGCCGACGTCGGTCGCTTGGTCGTCAGCCGACTGTGCGAACGAGGGCGTAGCGGCCATCGCCAAAGCGGCGCCGCCGATGATCGTGGTTGCCAGAAGGCCGCGACGATATCTGTTGGTGTTCAAGGCTTGTTCTCCCAGAAGAGCCAAGTTCATTAGAAACGAACTGCTCAATACATTAGCCATTTGCCGACCATGCGATCGGTTGGGCGCGAGAGCATACCAACGCAGGCGCCAAGTCCAGCGAGAAGGTGGCGCTTGAACACATTGGCGACACGCCTGTCGCAAAGACGACACACCGTAGTCGCGACAGCGACATCGGACACGACCCGAATTCTAGTGATATACTGGCCACCAACTTAACGAGCCGAAGAAGATTATGACCCGCTCAGCTGTCGTAAGCACCAAGAAAATCACCGTTCTATCGGTCGCATCGGTTATTTTTTGGTCAAACCATGCTCTGGCGCAGCAAGATTTGTCTTCGTCGGGGAGCGACCTGGTCGGAGCCGTCACGCAATGCACGACGATTGAGGCCAACGCCGCCCGGCTAGCGTGTTTCGACGCCGCCGCAGCTCGATTGGCAGCCGCCGGCGAGGTTGCGATCGTCAGCCGGCAAGATGTGGAGCAGAATCAACGTCGATTGTTCGGCTTCAACGTCACGGGCTTGAACCCCTTCAGCGGGTCAGGACGATCCGAAGAATTGCAGTCCATCTCGGCGACGATGACATCAGCCCGAAACCTTGGCAGGGGCGAATGGTCCATCACGCTGGATGACGGCTCGGTATGGCGAAAGACCGACGGCGTAGATGTGCTCTTTTCGGCAAACCGGCAGTATCCGGTCACCGTGCGCAGGGCGGCGTTGGGAAGCTACATGATGAAGGTGGCGAACGATCCGCCTTTCCGGGTCCGCCGCGAATAGGTCTCTAGCGTTGGATCATTATCCGCGCCGCATAGGGCGCGGGCTCTGGCGTGCAGGAGGCGGCGATCAGTTGCACCGCGGCGAGACATAGGATCGCCGCCGCGACGAACGGAAGCCGATTTGATACAGCGTTGGCGATCGAACGGGCCATTGTGGGCGCTCCAGGCATGATTACCGAGACGTTAACGCAAGCTCTGCGCCAAACGCGGCCGTGACGATGATCCCGTTCGTAAGGGCGTTCGACTTCGCCTATGGGCGACGCGATCAGTTGTCGCCGTTGATCCAGCGGGTGATTGCAGACAATCCAGGGCCTTTCACCTTTACCGGGACGGGAACCTATATCGTCGGCCGACCGGACCGGGAGGCCGAGGTCACGGTGATCGATCCGGGGCCGCCGGATCAGGCGCATCTGGCGGCGCTGATGGCGGCGGTCGAGGGGCGGCGGGTCAGCCATGTGCTGGTGACGCATACGCATCGGGATCATGCGCCTCTGGCCCGGCCGTTCGCCGAGGCGACCGGAGCACGGATTTGGGCGGCCCGGCCTCCGATGCGGGAAACGCATGCGTCGGGTGCGCTTGACGAGGATGAGGATGCGGACTTCGCGCCCGATGTGGTGCTGACGGGCGGCGAGGTCATCGAAGGCGACGGCTGGACGATCGAGGCGATGTTCACGCCCGGCCATGCGTCAAATCATATTGCTTTCGTTCTGCGCGAAGAGAACGCGCTGTTTTGCGGCGACCATGTCATGGGCTGGTCGACGACGGTCGTGGCGCCGCCGGATGGAAGCATGCGCCAGTATATGGCCAGCCTGGATGCGGTGATCGCGCGCGACTTCGACGTGCTGTGGCCGACGCACGGAGCGCCGGTGACGCAGGTGCGGCCGTTTCTGGAAGCCTATCGCGCGCATCGGCTGGAGCGGGAGGCGCAAGTGCTCCAACGGCTGGCGGCGGGGGATCGCACGATCGCGGAGATGGTCCCGGTTCTGTACGCCCCCGTCGATCAGCGGCTGTGGCCGGCGGCGTCGCTGTCGGTCCTGGCGCATCTGATCAAGCTGGTCGAGGACGGCGCGGCGATCAGCGATGGCGTGCCCGGCCTGTCGGCGCAGTTCCGCCTGGCTTAGCGTCCCGCCTCCAGGTTTCGGGTGATCTTGGCGGCGAGGCGGCAGGTGGCGCCGCCGTCGGGACGGCTGCCGCGTGCGGCGACGCGGATGTCGGTGCGGCCGGGGCGGATGCGAACGACGGCGTCGGTGGCGAAGCCGAACCAGGCGCCGGCGTGCACGGCTTCGACCTGGAAGGTTGTGGCGCGGGTGACGACGAAGCCGGCGTCGACCAGCGCCGAGGTCGCCTGCTGGGCCAGGACCTGGGTCGGCACGGCGTCCACACCGTCACAGGTCTGCGGCGCGCCGCTGCGCACGCCGGCGGCGCGCGGCAGGCCAGGCGGCTCGTCCAGGTTGGTGCTGACGTCACGTGGACGGGGCGTCGCATCTTGGCCCTGACGCAGCACGAAGCCGGCGACGGTCGCGCCCGAGAGAGCTAGCGCCGCCAGCGCATAAAGACCCCTGCCCTTCAGGTCGCGCAGCGCCAGCACCGCCGCCACGAGAGCCGCCGCCAGACCGACCCAGGCCAGGAGGCGCGCCACGGTCCAGGTCAGCAGGTCATAGCCGATCGCAAGATCGAGCCCGCCGAACCGCGTCGCCGTAACGGCCGCCACGACCAGCACAAAGGGCGCCGCCGCCAGCGCCGTCAGCCACGGCAGAATGGCGGGTACGGGCTTTCTGGTCGGCATTCAGGGTCCGGTTCTAGGGTTAGGCAGCGGTCGGCAGACGATAGTCCTTCATCCGGTCGCGCAGAAGCTTCTTGTCGATCTTGCCGGTCGCGCCCAGCGGGATGTCGTCCACGGCGACCACGTCGTCGGGCATCCACCATTTTGCGATCTTGCCGGTCAGGAAGTCCAGATGCTCCTGCTTGTCCAGCGTCTCGTCTGGCTTGAGCTTCAGGATCAACACGGGCCGTTCGTCCCATTTGGGGTGGGCCGCGCCGATGACGGCTGCGATCTCGACCTTGGGGTGGCCCACGGCGATGTTCTCGATCTCGATGGAGCTGATCCACTCGCCGCCAGACTTGATCACGTCCTTGGCGCGGTCGGTGATCTGCATGAAGCCCAGGTCGTCGACCGTGGCCACATCGCCGGTGTCGAAGAAGCCTTCTTCGTCCAGGATCGAGCCGTCTTCCTTGAAGTAGGCGCGGCTGATCGTCGGCCCCTTGACCATCAGACGACCGAAGGTGGCGCCGTCGTGAGGCAGTTCGGCGCCCGCCTCGTCCTTCAGCTTCAGCTCGACGCCCAGCGGCGGCACGCCCTGCTTCAGGCGGTACTTCATCTGCTCGTCGTACGAGAGCTTCAGGATTTCGGGCGGCAGGTTGGCGATGGTGCCGATGGGCGAGGTCTCGGTCATGCCCCAGGCATGGGTCACCTCGACGCCGAAATCGTCCTGGAAGCCGCGGATCAGGCTTTCGGGGCAAGCCGAACCGCCAATCAGCACGCGCTTCAGGGTCGAGAAGCCCAGGCCGTTCTGTTTCATGTGGGCGAACAGGCCCTGCCAGACGGTCGGCACGGCGGCCGAGAAGGTGACGCCCTCCTGTTCGATCAGCTCATAGATCGACTGACCGTCCATCTTGGCGCCCGGCATCACCAGCTTGGTGCCGGCGGCGGGACCGGCGAAAGCGATGCCCCAGGCGTTGGCGTGGAACATCGGCACGACCGGCAGGATCACCTCCTTGGGCGTGGCGCCCATCACCGTGGCCTGAAGGCCCATGAAGGTGTGCAGGAAGTTGGAGCGGTGCGAATACAGCACCCCCTTCGGATTGCCCGTGGTGCCGGAGGTGTAGCAGAGGCCGCAGGCCGTCTGTTCGTCGAAGTCGCCCCAAACCACGTCGGTCGATTGACCGGCGATCGCGTCCTCATAGGCGACGGCCTTGGGCAGCTTCGTCTGCGGCATGTGGGCGGCGTCGGTCATAATGACGACGCGCTCGACCTTTGGGATATGCGGCAGGATGGCTTCCAGCAGCGGCACGAAGGTCAGGTCGACGAAGATGATCCGGTCTTCGGCGTGATTGATGATGTAGACGAGCTGTTCGGGGAACAGACGCGGGTTCAGGGTATGGCACACCCCGCCGATGCCCATGATGCCGTACCAGGCCTCAATATGGTTGGCGGTGTTCCAGGCCAGGGTGGCGACGCGGTCGCCAGGCTGGACGCCCCAGTCCTTCAGCGCGCTGGACACGCGTTTGGCCCGCTCGTGGATCTGGGCGTAGGTCGTGCGGACGATGGGCCCCTCGACCGAGCGCGTCACCACTTCGCGCTCGCCATGCCAGTTTTTGGCGTGGTCGATGATCTTTTCGACCGTCAGCGGCCAGTCCTGCATCAAGCCCAGCATGTCGTATCCTTGTCCCTTGGATGCGTCTGCTTTGATGCGACGCTTGAGCCGACGCTAACATCGGTGATCGGCGATAAGCAACGTGACGTAGCGTCAGCCACGGCGCGGCGGATCGTCCCCCGTGGCGTCGGCGGCGCGACCGCTCTAGAAGGCCGCCCATGACCATATTGATCGCGATCACGGGGGGCTCCGGCTCCGGCAAAAGCACCCTGGCGGAGGCGTTGGTGTCGGCCCTGCCGGAAGGGTCGGCCGTGCTGGTGCGCGAGGACAGCTATTATAAGGACGCAGCCTCCCTGCCCGGCTTCGACGCCGCGACCTTCGACTTTGACGATGTGACGGCGCGCGATCACGACCTGATGATCGCAGACCTGAAGGCACTGAAGGCCGGGCGCGCGGTGACGGCGCCGGTCTATTCCTTCATCCACCACGGCCGCGAGCCGGGCGGCGAGCCGATTCCGGCGGCCGAGGTGGTGATCGTCGAGGGCACGCATGTTCTGTGCACCCCCGACCTGACCGCCCTGTTCGACATCCGCGTCTTTGTGGACACGCCGGCCGACATCCGCTTCATCCGCCGCCTGCTGCGCGACCAGGCCGAGCGGGGCCGATCGGCGGATTCGGTCGTGGCGCAATATCTGGCGACGGTGCGTCCGGGTCACGAGCGCCTGACCGAACCGTCGCGCACCCACGCCGACTTCATCGTCGCCGATGCGACGGCCGCCGTCCGCCTGGAAGACCCGCAGGCCGTGGTGCGTCTGGCGGCCCCGGTCCTGGCCCATCCGTTGCTGCAGGCGCTGCTGGACGACTAGCGAAGACATCTCCGACCCGAAATTCGGCGGGGCGAAGCGCGACCGGCTCAGCGGGCGGATGACCATTCATCGCCCTGATGCGCGCCCGTTCGGCGGCTTCGGCCTGCTTCTCAATCAAGATGGCGTCCAGCCGGATGTATTCGAGTTCCAGCAGGGCGCGAAGGCGCTCGTCTTCCGCCTCTTCCTCGGGCGTCTGTCTGTAGGGCGGCGGGAGACCGCGACCGGGTTTGGGACGGCGAGGTTTGGGGCGGGCCATGCGGGTCTCCGGACACGGGTTATCGGCTTCGCGCGGTCGCAGCGAAGTCTGGAGGGCTGGGCGGAGCGCCGGGCCTTCGCCCGGAGTTGATTTGTAGTGTTACCGTTTCGACGTAGGGTATGACGCTCCGCGCGGAAGGTTGGCCTGCAAGCTCGGGGCGCCGAGCGGTGGCGGTCTTATCGCCTAACCCCA
>NZ_DAMBJX010000085.1:0-9171 GCF_032067225.1 Brevundimonas vesicularis
GCGCGATCGCGGTCCCGCTCATACGCGAACAGATCCAGCGCCGAGCGGATATAGTCGGAGCTGATCCAGGCGTGCGGCATGTCGCCGATGAAGCGCGGCTCGCGCTTTTCGCGCCCCACCACCTCGGCCCAGCCGTTCCAGGCCTCGGGCCTGCGGTCGGCCATCAGGAAGTCCACCACATCCAGCGCTCGGTCCTTCTGACCCAGCCGCACATAGGCGCCGACCAGCCGCCATTCGTAGGGGGTGTAGTCCTTCCACGCCGTGCGGTTAGTCAGACGGTTCTGGAAGTTTTCCAAGTAGCGATCAAAGGTTCGCGCCAGAAGCTCGGGCGGCAGATTATCCTGTTCGCCCGCCGGCGACAGGGCGATGGTGGTTGAGGTGGCGTCGAAATCGCCCCGGTCGGCCGCCCCGGCGATCCAGTCAATGCCATGATGGGCCGCCGTCGCCGTGATCGACGCCCGGATGTCGGCGGCGAACTGATCCCGCGCCGCCGCATAGCGAGCGGCGGCGTCCGCATCGCCCAGGGTTTCGGCGATGAAGACCGCGTCCTTGTAGCCCAGCAGGCCCCAGAAATCGTCCCAGTAGGAATAGGCCGCCTTGTCCGAATAGCCCTCGTGGCTGATCGTCGGCGGCAGCAGGCCATATAGGTGACGCTGGTCCGGCGTTTGGAAGGCCGTCGTCCGGGTCGAGGCGCGCAGTTCGTCCATATAGGCGATCGCCTTTTGCACCTGCGGCCAGACCTGGCGCAGCAGGGCGTCGTCCTTGGTGTAGCGATAGGTCTCGGCGGCCAGGAAGACGAACTCGCCGTGGCTGTCGTTTTCGGGCACCGGATCGGCGCCGCGCGCATCGACGCAGCAGGGGACCTTGCCGTTGTCGAACACATAGGGGGCGTACCAGCGCAGATAGTCGGCCGAGTGCTCGGCCATGCCCAGCCGGTTCAAACCCTCGGCCATCATGGCCCCGTCGCGGATCCAAGAGCGGTTGTAGCTGCGGGTTCCCGGCTGAAGGATCGGCCCCTGACGCGACATCAGCATATGGGCCAGCGACGATTTCAGCGCGTCCTCGATCCGCTGGGCGGCGGGCGGCAGGGTCAGGTCCACCCGATCCAGTTTCGCGCGCCATTCGGCCGCCAGCCGGGTCTCGACCGCCTCCAGCACAGCCCCTGCCTGCCCCACAGGCTCGGGCGCCAAGGCGTCGCCAGATAGCTGCGACACCCAACCCACCGTGCGCGTCTCTCCGGGTTGCAGCGTCAGCTCATAGGTCAAGGCGCCGGCGGCCAGACCCGTGGCGTCGGTCGTCGTCATGAGCTCGGCGGCCGGTCGCCGCGCAGACGGCAGGATCAGGGACTGCGGATCGCTGCCGGCATCGAAGGTCGCCAGCGCGACCTGATCCGGTGCCGCCAGCAGCTGAACCCGCACCGTGTCGTTCAGCTTCAGTTCGGCGCCGTCCCAGCCGATCGTCTCCACCAGGCTGACGCCGCCGGGAATGGCCAGGAACTGACGCGGCGCATTCACCTGCATCGGGCGCGCGGCTAGGGCCAAGGTCAGGGTGCGCGGCCGGCTGGAGGTGTTGGTCAGGTCGTAACGGCCCCAGAGCTGCGCCTGATCCGCCTGCCCGTCGGCGAAGCTGGTGATCTTCAGCGTCCAGTCGTCGGCGGTCCAGGTCACGGACGGGATCGGCAGGTCGCCGTCCTTCAGCCCCTGTACGATATTGACGTCGGCCCAGGAGATCAGCCGCCCGTTGTCGACCACGAAAGGCTCGATACTGGGTCCGGCGCGGCGCAGCTCGATGGCGCCGTCCTCGCCGATCAGGCCGCTCTCGCCGCCTCCATCGACACCGACCAGGGTCCAGTATGACTGCTCGCCGGAGAAGCCGCGCGGGTAAAGGCCGCGCCGGTTCTCCTTGGCCACCGCCTCAAGGAACACTGTGGGATCTGCGCCTAAGGCCAGCGGTTCGACCTCGATCTCGTTCAGGGCATAGGTCGTCGCCTGGGTCGCGCCCAGTCGTTGGCCCGCGCCGGATGAACCGACCACGTCCGGCGCCGGAGCGGGCTTCAGCGGTTCCAGTCTCAGCCAGCGCGCCGTCGCCTCGGGCGTCCTCAACCAGTCGACGCCGCCGTTGCCGTCCGTCACGATCGCCAGTTCGCGCCAGTCCCGACCATCGTTTGAGGCTGAAGCCCGATAGTCCGCCGCCGCGCCCCGCTCGCCCCAGCGCAGGGTCAGGCCGCCGAACTCGCGCTCGTAGCCCAGGTCCAGCGTCAGGGCCGAGGCCTCGCCCACCGGCGGCGTCCAGGCGGTTTTCGGGTCGAGATCGACGGCGTTGGCGGCGGTCGAGTTCGTCTGCCCATCGCTGGCGACCGGTTGAGGCGGGACAGGCGGATCGACCGGCAGGGCGCGCAGGGTCAGTTGGTCGATCTCGACCGAGCCCTTGCCGCCCTCGGCCGCGACCACGACGAACTCGACCCGCTCGGCGCGACGCAGGATGGTTTCGGGGCTCGGTCCCCAGGCTTTGGAGACCTGACGGCGTTTGATCACGAACCGGGTCCAGCCGTCGGGAAAGTCGTAACGCGCCGTCTGCTTCCACCAGACATTGTCGGCCGAGGCGTCGGTCAGCTTGACCTCGAAGGTATTGGTCGGCCCGGCGCCCCGCACCCAGAAGCTGACCTCGTAGTTGTCGGGCAGGTCGAACGGCAGCGACCGGCTGAGCACCGCATAACCCGCCTTGCCGTCGAAGTCGTAATCGAGCCGCACCGCCCGCCCGTCATGGCCGGCGACGGCGGAGACGGCGGCGTGAACGTCGGTCGAGGCCGTGGCCTCCCACCGCGTCGCATCGTCCATGCTATCGAGAACGCGCGTCTCCTGCGCGACGGCAGGCGCGGCCAGGGCGAAGGTCAGGACCGAGGCGGCGGCCAGCAGGAGATTACGCATTGGAACTCGCAGTTCTGGTCAGCCCTTCACGCTGCCCGCGAGCATGCCGCGGATGTAGTAGCGTTGCAGGGCGAGGAAGAGGATCAGCACGGGCGCGACCGTGACGACGGCGCCGGCCATCATCAGTTCGATGTCCTGCACATGCTCGCGCGACAGGGCCGCGAGCGCCACCGGCAGGGTGTAGTTCGATTGGTCCGTCAGGATGATGAGCGGCCACAGGAAGTCGTTCCAACTGCCCAGGAAGACGAACAGGCCCAAGGTCACGATGATCGGCTGCAAGGTCGGCAGGACCACGCGGCGGAAGATCTGGCCCTCGCTGGCCCCGTCGATCCGCGCGGCCTCCAACATCTCGTCGGGAATGCTCAGCGCATACTGGCGCACCAGGAACAGGCCGAAGATCGACGCCAGCCACGGCACCAGCGCCCCGGCATAGGTGTTCACCAGCCCCATCGACTTCAGCATCAGAAACAGCGGCAGGGTGCCGATCTGGGCCGGCACCACCAGGGCGGCGACCAGGAACTGGAACAGCCGCTCGCGCCCGACGAACTTCAGCTTGGCGAAGGCGTAGCCGGCCGGGACGGTGAAGCTGAGCGCCAGGATGGTCGCCAAGGTCGCCAAGGCGAAGCTGTTCCACAGATACCGCCCCATGCCTTGGTTCAGGAACAGGTCGCGATAATGCTCTAGCGTCCAGTGCGAGGGGAGCAGCGGCGGCGGGAAGACGGCCGCTTCGCCGGTCGCCATGAAGCTGACCGACACCATCCAGACCAGCGGGAACAGAACGATCAGAGCGATGAGGCCGACGGCCAGGTTGAGCAGGATGGCGCGGATTTTCATTGATACGCCCCCACCCGCTTGGCGACCGCCAGCTGGACCAGGGTGATCGCCAGGATGCACAGGAACAGGACGAAGGCGACGGCGCTGGCGGAGCCCAGATTCCACCATTTGAAGCCCTCTTCGTACATGAAGTACAGCACCGTCACCGTGCTCTGGGCCGGCCCGCCTTGGGTCATCACATAGGGTTCGGCGAACAGCTGGAAGAAGCTGGCGACCGAGATGATCGAGACCAGCAGCATGGTCGGCGCGATGGCCGGCAGGGTCACATGGCGGAACTGCTTCCACGGGCCGGCGCCGTCGATGCGCGCGGCCTCATACAGGTCATCCGGCACGGTCTGCAGCACCGCCAGGAAGATCAGCATATTGTAGCCGAAAATCTTCCAGACCACGAACATCAGGATGGCGGGGATCGAGGTCGAGGGATCGCCCAGCCAGTCCACGGCCGGCAGGCCGATGCTCTCCAGCCCCCAGTTGATGACGCCGTAGCGGGTGTGCAGCAGATAGCGCCACACCACCGCCGTCGCGACCAGGGTGGTGACATAGGGGGCGAAGAACATCACCCGCCAGATCGGTCGCCACTTCACCACCCGCGCATTCAGGATCACCGCCGCCGCTAGGGACGCGGCGATGGACAGGGGCACGCCCATCACGGCGAAGGTCAGGGTGTTCTTCATCGCCCCCCAGAACAGGGGATTGGTCAGCAGCCGCTCATAGTTCTGCAAACCGACGAAACGCAAATTGCCCAGGTTCGCCAGGGCGTAGATGTCGAAGTCGGTCAGACTGAGCAGCAGGGCCGCGATCACAGGAATGGCGAAGAACAGACCGATCGCCAGCATGGCTGGGGCGACGAAGGCCCAGGCGGCCCGTTCGCGGGCGCCGCGTCCGCGTGACGATTTCACTTTGACCAATGTCGGATCGGCAACGGTCATACGGCCCTGCCCTGTTCCATCATCCAGCGACGCTTCTCCAGCAGGCGGTCGGCGCGACGGTCGATCTCGGCGGCGGCGGCCTCTGGCGTGTATTCGCCGCGCACCATCCGTTCGGCGACGATCTGCATCTCAGTGACGATCCGCTCCCATTCCGGCACCTTGGGCACGGCCTTGGCGCGCGCCAGTTGCCCTCGGAACGGCGCCAGCATCGGGTCGCGCTCTACGCCCGCGATGTCCCAGGCGCTCTGGCGCGCCGGCAGGTCGCCGACGATGGTGTTGAACCGGGCCTGCACCGCCGGCTCGGACAGATAGCGGACCAGGGCCCAGGCCGCGGCCTGATGCGGAGAGGATTTGAAGACCGCCAGGCTGGACCCGCCCGGCGCCGAAGCGCCCAGGCCATTCGGTCCCGGCACGCCCGCCGTGGCCCAGTTCGGCTGGAACGACGCGGGCAGCTTGCTGCGGAAATCGCCCACGCTCCACGGGCCGGAGAAGTAGAAGCTGAAATAGCCCCTGGCGAACTCGGTCCAGACGTTGGAAATCTGCGTCGACGAGGCCAGCGGTGCCAACTGCTCGTCGAACAGGCTGCGGTAGAAGGCCAAGGCTGAGACGAAGCCGGGGTTGGAGAAGTTTCCGCGCGTATCCCGATCCCTCAGCAGCGGCTCATCGATCTGAAGCCCGAAGGTCAGAAGCTGCTCGAACTCGTTCAACGGCAGCAGGATGGCGTAGTTGTCGCCGCCCGCCACACGCTTGATCGCATGCATGGCCCGCTTCCATTCGGCCCAGTCTTCGGGCGGGGCGTCGAAGCCGGCCCGCGCCAGCAGATCCTTGCGATAGAACAAAAGCCGTGTGTCGACATACCAGGGCGTGGTCATGGCGCGGCCGGCGATTTCGTTGGTCTCCAGCACTGCCGGAAACTGGTCAGTCAGCAGGTTCGCGGCCTCGGCCGGGGTCGGCGACAGGGCGCCGATGGCGGTCAGCTCCGCCACCCAGGTGTTGCCGATCTGGCTGACGTCCGGCAGCGAGGCGCCGGCGTAGGCGGTCAGCAGCTTTTCGTGCGCCGCCGTCCACGGCAGGGGCTGGACCGACACGCGGACGCCCGGATTGCGGCGCTCGAACTCGGGCATCAACTGCCCGACAGTCCCGCCCTCATTGCCCATGGCCCAGAAGCGCAGCACGGTCTCGCCGTCACGGCGCGGGGTGCAGGCCGCAGCCGCCCCTCCCGCCATCAGGGCCAGAGCGCCGCGCCTGTGGGCCGTCGCCATCATGCGTTCATCCAGCCGCCGGTGAAGCCCGCGATGTCGAGCGCGCGGCGAATATTGGGCTCGCCGCGCATATAGCGCCAGACGAACTCGGACCTGTGATTCTCGGTCATGATGACGATCGGCCCTTGGTCGATGCCCAGATAGTCGCCGTCCACCCAACCCACGCCGTCCACGATCTTGCCGTGCTGCAGCGGCCCGTCGCGCACTGTCAGTGTTGGGTTGAAGCTGTCGAGGAAGCCCCACTCGGTATAGATGCCTGAACCGTATTTCTGCTTCATCGCCTTGACACAGGGCACGACGATCTCGGGCGCGAAGGCGATGGAGCTGGCCGCCGCCGTCGGCGCGATGGTGCCGTCGTCGCGCTCGCCCGGACCGCGCGCGGAATAGCTGAAGAACTCGCGCTCTTTGCCGTCGATGACTTGTTTGAAATCGCCCGGCCCGTCGCAGGCCGTCAGGCCCCAGACCTCAGATGAATAGCCCGCCCAGCCGCCAGGGTTGTCGTGGGCGTATTTCTGCTGGGCGTAGACGGCGCGGCGACTGTTTTCGAAATAGTCGAGGTATTCGCCCAGTTGGGCAGACTGCCCGCGCATCCAGGCGTCCTGAATGCCGCGGAAGTCGATGAACATATGGCTGTACTGGTGCCCGAAGATGGGCGCGAAATTCAGGTGCCAGCTGCCCCAGCGATCGGTCCAGCTCTCGTCATAGCTGGCCGCCCATTCGTGCCACACATTGACCGACACCGGATGGGTCGGGCTGCCGATGGCCAATAGCAGCACCAGCATGCCCTCGTTATAGACGTGCCAGTCGGACGGGATAAAGCCGCTCTCTGGGTGCCAGCCCATGGTGATGCGGTTGTCGCGGATCACGGCCCACGGCCATTCGATCCGTTCATAGATGGCCTGGGCCTTCTGACGGATTTCCGCCTCGTCGGCATGACGGCCGTCGAAGTAGCGGGCGGCGAACAGCATGCCGCCGATCAACAGGGCGGTGTCGACCGTCGAGAGCTCATTGGTCCGGTAGCGAAGGCCGGTCTCCATATCGAGGAAGTGATAGAAGAAGCCCTTGTAGCCGGCCGTCCCGCTGGGCTCGGGTCCCTGTGGCAGGTCATGGAAGAAGCGCAGCGTCGTCAGGGTCCGCTCCCGCGCCTCGGCACGGCTCATCCAGCCGCGCTCGACGCCCACAGGCCAGCAAGTCAGGGCGAACCCGACCGCCGCCACCGAACAGAACGACGGCGTCGGCCAGCGATCCGGCGTCAGACCGGTCCTGCGATCCGTGACCTTCTCGAACCAGCGGAAGGTGCGCTCCTGAAGTTCCTCGATCTCGCGGTCCAGCCGCAGGGGCCGTCTCTGCGTCCCATTGATCGCCCCCGTCGCCGCCGCCTGCTGCACCGCCGCCATCACCGGAAATCCAACGGCCAGAGCCGCAGCGCCTGTGGTGGTCCGCATCAGGAAGTTTCGACGATTCATGGGCACGCTCACTGGGTCTCAATCGAAAAAGAAAGGCCGCCTCGCGACAAGCACGAGGCGGCCCAGGCTCAGGACTTAGAAGGAGTAACGCAGGCCGACCTGGAAGCTGCGGGTCGGCAGATACTGTTCCGTGCCCATGCCGAAGCGCGGGCTGTTGAAGCCCTGATCGAAGGACTTGTAGTTGGTGAAGTTGAAGATGTTGATCGCATCCACGATGAACTCCACCTTCTGACCGCCATAGACTTCGAAGCCCTTCGTCAGACGCAAGTCGATCTGGCGATAGGCGAAGTTCAGACCGGGCAAGAAAGCGCGCTTGTCCGGACGACCGCCGTTCCAGCAAATGTTCGGGCCGCCAGCGGGGGCGTTCGGGCAGTCGAACACAGTGTAGGGCAAGCCCGAACCCAAGGTCACGATGCCTGACAGCAGGAAGTCCGCCGGCAGACCGATGGTGCCGGACGCCACGATACGATGCGTTTCGTCGGTGTTCGACGGGAACTCAGGCGACTGCCCGGGCACATTGTAATCGAAGTCGAAGGCGCCGTAGCCGGAGTCGCGGCTGCCATTCTGGGTGGCGTCCATATAGGTGTAGGCGATGTTCACGCCCCAACGATCTTCGGCGTTATAGGGCTTGTCGGCCGTGAAGTAGATCGCCTTGTAGTCGCGCTCCTTATCCGTGTTCTGGAAGAAGATCAGGTTGCGGAACTGCGGGAAGCCTACCGATCCCGGCGTCGGACCGTTGAAACGTCCGCCCGTCTCCGTCAGGGCATTGGCGATATACCAGCTGGATTCGCCTCTCGTCTTGCCGGCTGCAAGCGTCAGCGCCGTCTGGAACATGCCGATCTTCTGGCGCACGCCCAGGCTGAACTGATCGGTGCGCGGCGGCTCGAAGTCGTTTTGCACCAGGAAGACTTCGCCGGCGCCCGGGCTGGCCGCCAGCAGGGGATCAAGACCCTGCGGCGTCAGATAGCTCGGGTTCCAGGCGATGGTTTGGACACCGCCACGAGGCCCGCCCGTGTTCGAGAAGTAGATCGTCTTGTTGAACTGGAAGGGCTTGAACCGCTCGTCGAACGCGAAGTTGAAGCCGATACGATCGTAGTAGCGGCCGGCACCGCCGAAGATGACTGTCCGCTCATCGTCGAAGACGTCGTAGGAGAAGCCGAAGCGCGGTTGGAATGCGCCCTTGAAGGCCTTGCGATCACCATCGGAAATATAATCCGCCGGGTTGAAATACGAGGGGAAGTCGTAGTTCGGCAGGTTCTGGATCGCGGCCAGCATGTTGCGAATGGAATCAGGCGTGCGGTAGTCGTTGTTGACCGCATTGTCCTCGTAATCCCAGCGAATGCCGAGGTTCAGCTCCAGCTTGGAGGTGATCTGCCAGTCGTCCTGAATGTATAGGCCTAGAACGTTGTTATCGACGTCTGCAGGCGGAACGGCGACGCCCAAGTCAACCGAGACAGGGATATCGCGGCTGCCATTGATCTCGGGACGGGCTTCGATGTCGTAGGTAAAGGTGGGGTTACGCCCGAAATCCTTCTGCACGAAATAGTTCTGCATCGAGTATTTCGCACCGATCTTGATCGTGTGCGTACCCATCCATTCTAGATCCGGAATGGTCAGATCATTACGGATCGTGGTGCTTTTCTGCTCGAGGAACTGAGCATCAGCCCGCCCGCCGGCTGTGAACACGGTGGAGTCGCGGTTGTTGAAGTTATACTGGAAGCCCGGCGTCGCTGCACTGTCGTCTCGGAAAATG
>NZ_DAMBJX010000086.1:0-7870 GCF_032067225.1 Brevundimonas vesicularis
GCCTGCCCACCGTTTGAACTTCAGAATATTCAGACCCTCTTTTTCGGAGCCTCGCCCATGACCAAGCTCTGCGTCGTCGCCGCCGGCGGCACCGGCGGCCATATGTTCCCGGCCGAGGCGCTGGCGCGCGAGATGGCGGCGCGCGGCTGGCGCGTGGTCCTGGCGACCGATCACCGGGGCGGACAATACGCTCACGCCTTTCCGGCCGAGGAACGGCTGGCGCTGGACGCCGCCACCGGCTCCGGCCCGCTGGGCCTGATCAAGGCGGGCGTCGCCATCTTCAAGGGCGTGGTTCAGGCGCGAACGGCCTTCGACCGGCTGGGCGCGGACGTCGTCGTCGGCTTCGGCGGCTATCCGTCCGCCCCGGCCCTGGTCGCCGCCGTCACGTCCCAGCGACCGACGGTGATCCATGAACAGAACGCGGTCCTGGGCCGCACCAACCGCATCCTGGCCCCCTATGTCGGTCAGGTCGCCTCGTCCTTCCCGACGCTGGAACGCGCGCCGGCCAAGGTCCAAGGCCGCTCGCACGTCGTCGGCTCGCCGGTGCGGGCTGAGATCCGCGCCCTGTTCGACCGCCCCTATGCCGCTCCCGTCGCCGACGGCCCGATCCAAGTGCTGGTGACCGGCGGCAGCCAGGGCGCCCGCATCCTGTCCGAGACCACGCCCCGCGCGCTGGCCGCCCTGCCGGAAGCCCTGCGACGTCGGCTGAAGGTGCAGCAGCAGTCACGCCCCGAGACGTTGGAGGCCGCGCGCCAGATCTATCTGGACGCCGGGATTGAGGCCGAGGTCGCCCCCTTCTTCCGCGACATGGCTGAACGGCTGTCCAGGGCCCATCTGGTCGTCGGCCGCTCCGGCGCCTCGACCTGCGCCGAACTGGCGGTCGCAGCCCTCCCGTCCGTCCTGATCCCGCTGAAGATCGCCACCGACGACCACCAGCGCCTGAACGCCAAGGCCCTGACCGATGCGGGCGCGGCCGAGGTCATCCTGGAAGACGACCTGACCGTCGATCGCTTGGCCTCGACCCTGACCGGCGTCCTGTCCGATCCGGCGCGCCTGTCGGCCATGTCCGCCGCCGCCCGCAGCGTCGCCATCCCCGACGCCGCCCAACGCCTCGCCGACCTCGTCGAGGCAACGGCAGGCCGTGCATAATGTCTCCTCCCCACGTGTGGGGAGGGGGACCGCGTAGCGGTGGAGGGGTTTTCGCGCCGAAGGAACCCCTCCGTCACGGCGCGAAGGGCGCGCCGCGCCACCTCCCCATCGCTCCGCGAAAGGGAGGAGACATCAACCCTCTCGGCCCTGACGCGTTAGGAAGCTCATGCCTCCCGAAATCATCGCCGTCACCCGCCAGATTCGCGCCCTGTGGCACCGGTTCGACTGGCTGCCCGAATGGGCGGTCATCGGCCTGGTCCTGCTGGTCTTCGTCGGCGGCGGCTGGCTGACGCACAAGATCGTCTTCGCCATCCTGCGTCGCGTCGTTCGGAACAAGGATCTCTTCTGGCGCGGCGTGGTCGAACGCGCCCGGGTCAAGCTGCGCGTTCTGATCATCATCATCGGCATCGGCATCGGCGTGACCGTCTCGCCGATGGATCCCGGCCCGTCCGAGGATATCCGCAGCGCCCTGCTGTTCCTGTTCATCCTGACCCTGGGCTGGATGGCGTCGGGCGTGCTCGACATGTGGTCGGTCATGCACCTCAAGCGGTACAATATCGCTGTCGAGGACAATCTGCTCGCCAGGAAGCACCTGACCCAGACCCGCATCCTGCAGCGGGTGGCCAAGGTCGTGCTGTTCATCGTCACGGTGGGCCTGGCCCTGATGACCATCGCCGGCTTCCGTCAATGGGGCGTCAGCCTGCTGGCCTCGGCCGGCGTGGTCGGCATCATCGCCGGTCTGGCGCTTCAGCCGATCCTGACGAACATGGTCGCCGGCATCCAGATCGCCCTGACCCAGCCCATCCGCCTGGACGACGCCGTCATCGTCGAGAACGAGTGGGGCAATGTCGAGGAGATCACCTCGACCTATGTGGTGGTCAAGCTGTGGGACTGGCGCCGGATGGTGCTGCCCCTGTCCTACTTCATCACCAAGCCCTTCCAGAACTGGACGCGCGAGAACGCCCGCCTGATCGGCGTCGCTTTCTTCTACGTGGACTACGAAGCGCCCATCGACCGGCTGCGCACCGCCTTCGAGGGCATCGTCAAGGCGTCCAAACACTGGGACGGCGACGTGCAGGTGATGCAGGTCACCGACATCACCGAACGTGTGCTTCAGGTGCGCTGCCTGGCCAGCGCACGCTCGGCCCCGGTCGCCTTCGACCTGCGCTGCGAGATCCGCGAGAAGCTGATGGCCTTCATGCGCGACGAATGCCGCGAGGCCCTGCCGCGCGACCGCATCGAATGGCCGCAAGGGTCGGACAAGCCCGCCGAGGGGACGGTCAGTCCGCCAGCGCCCTTTGTCCCTGGCTGATGGCCTGCTCCAGCGTCAGCGCTTGAGCCGGCCGTTCGACCCCGCAGGCGATGGCCAGCAGCTCGGCCGCATCCCCGCCCGGCGCGGCGTCATAGGCCGGGGCGGCGTCCGGGGTCGCCGGCCCTTCTGTCCCGTCCGCCTTCAAGGAGGAGAAGTCCAGCCGATCCGCCGTCCTCGCGCGACAGTCGAACGCCCACCGCGACCAGCCCCCGACATAAGTCACGTCTCCGACCTTGAACCCGGCCTCGGTCACCTGCAGTTCCCGCATCCGCGCCACGTCACCCTCGCGCTCGATCGAGGCGGCGTCGGCATAGACGGCGAACCGCCCGACGCCGGTCGGAATCAGTTGAGGATCGGCGAGCGCGAGCAGCAGGGCGATCATGCGACCAAGGTCTCCGCCTGTTTGAGGTCCACGCTCACCAGCTGGCTCATGCCGCGTTCGGGCATGGTGACGCCGTACAGCCGGTCCATCCGGCTCATGGTCACCGGGTTGTGGGTGATGACGATGAAGCGGGTGTCGGTGCGGCTGCGCATCTCGTGCAGCATCCGGCAGAAGCGGTCCACATTGGCGTCGTCCAGCGGCGCGTCCACCTCGTCCAGCACGCAGACCGGCGCGGGGTTAGCGAGGAAGACGCCGAAGATCAGGGCCGCCGCCGTCAGCGCCTGCTCGCCGCCGCTCATCAGGCTCATGACCGACAACCGTTTGCCGGGCGGGCAGGCGTAGATCTCCAGCCCCGCCTCCAGAGGGTCGTCGCTCTCGACCAGCTTCAGCTCGGCTTGGCCCCCGCCGAACAGGGCCTCGAACAGGGTCTTGAAGTTGGCGTTGATCACGTCGAACGCCGCCACCAGCCGCTCACGGCCCTCGGCGTTCAGCTCGTCGATGCCGTCGCGCAGCTTGGCGATCGCCTGGGTCAGGTCGATCCGTTCCGACTTCATGCTGTTCAGCCGCTCGCCGTATTCGACCGCCTCGTCCTCGGCGCGCAGGTTGACGGCGCCCAAGGCCTCGCGTTCGCGCTCCAGCCCGTAGAGCAGGCTCTCGGCGCCGGCGGCGTCTGGCGGGCGGGCGATGGCGTCGTCCGTCAGCTTCTGACCCAGCTCCTGCGGCGACATCTGCGCCGTCTCGCGCAGGGTGGTCTCGGCCTCGGTCAGCTTCTCGGCGGCGGCCTCGGCGCGGGCGGACAGGCCGGCGCGCGCCTCGCGGGCCTGCGACGCGGCGGTTTCGGCGGCGCGCGACGCGCGGTCGGCCTCGGTCGCCTCGGTCTCGGCGACGGCCATGGCGTCCGACGCCGCCTGTTTCCGCTGTTCGGCGGCGACCAGCGTGTCCAGCAGCTTGCCGCGCTGTTCGGCGAAGCCCTGAGGCGCGACCTCGGCCTGCTTCAGCAGGGCGGCGGTCCGGTCGGCGTCCTTGGCCAAGGCGGCGACGCGGCCGGCGCTGTCCCTGGAGCGCGTGACCCAGCCCTCGCGCGCGCGGGTCAGGCTGCCCAGCCGCTGCTCGCGGCCCTGACGATCGCGGGCCTCGGCGTCGCGGTCCGACCGGGCGGTCTGGGCCGCAGTGCGGGCGGCGTCGGCCGTGGCGCGGGCGGCCGTCAGCTCATCGCGCAAGCCGGCGATTGTCTCCGACGGGGCGTCGGTGGTCTGGGCGGCGTCCAGGGCGGCTTGCGCCTCGGCTGCGTCGGCCGCCAGCCGGCTCACGGTGTCGTCCAACGCCTGGGCGCGGGCCTCGCGTCGGGCCTGCTCACGGGCCAGGGTCTCGACGCGGTCGCGGGCGGCGGTCACGGCCTTGTCGGCGGCGAAGGGCGTCAGGCGCGCGGCCTTGACCGTCTCTTCGGCGGCGCGGAAGGCTTCCGTCGCCGACTTCTGGGCCGCCTGCGCCTGATCCAGCGCTGGTCTGCCCTTGTCGATCTCGGCTTCAAGCTCGGCCAGTCGCGTGCGCTGTCCCAGCCGCACGGCGGCCGGACGCGGCGCCTCGGCGCGGCTGACGAACCCGTCCCAGCGATAGAGGTCGCCCTCGACCGTCACCAGGCGCGCGCCGGGCGGCAGAAGCCCCGCCAGCCGGGCCGCCTCGGCCTTCGGCGCCACACCGCAAAGAGCGAGCCGCGCGGTCAGCTGTTCCGGCGCTTGAACATGATCCGAAAGCGGCGTGATCCCGGCGGGCCAGGACGGGGAGGGCGCGTCCGCCCCGCCCCAGTAGGCGGCGGCCTTGGCGTCCAAGGCCGCGTCCAGATCGTCGCCCATCGCGGCCGCCAAGGCGGCCTCGAATCCCTTGTCGGCCCGCACCTTGTCCAAGGCGGGGGGATGGTCGCGCTTTCCGGTGACCAGCAGTTGGGCCAGACCCCGCGCCTCGGTCTGAAGTCGGCCCAGCCGGTCCTCTGCGGCGCGGGCGGCGGTGCGGGCCTCTTGTTCGGCGCGGGCCAGGTCGCCGCGTGTCGCCTCGGCCGCCTCGACGGCGTCGCGCGCCGCGGCAAGGTCGGCCTGCGCCGCTTCCAGCGCCTGGCGGGCGGCTTCCAGCTCTAGCGTTTCCAGCGGCCCTAGAGCCTCGCGTTCGCGGCGGGCCTGATCATGCTGGGCGATGACGCGGGCCAGTCGAGTCTCGGCGTCGCGTTTGCGGGCTGTCTCGGCGTTGGCGCGGGCCTCGACGGCGGCCAGCATACCCGCCAGCCGTTCGACCTCGCCGTCGGCGGCCTTGCGGGCGTCCTCAGCGGCGGTCAGAGCCTTGTCCAGTTCGGGACCACGTTCGGGGGCGCCGGCGATCTCGGCCTTCAGCCGGGCCAGTTCGTTGTCGAGCCGGTCCAGTTCGCGCTGGGCGTCGGCGGCCATGCCGTCTTCGCGCGCGGCGTCGGCGGCGATGCGGACGGCCTCGGCCTTGAGGCGATCCACTTCCGCGCGGGCGGCCTGTTCAGCCATGTCCAGCCGATCGCGCTCCAGGCTGGCGCGATGCAGCAGCGCGGAGGCGACGGCGTCTTCTTCCCGCGCGGGCTTCAGGGCTTCCTGGGCGGACAGGGCGGCCGTCTGGGCGGCGGCGGCGGCGGTCGTGGTGTCGGCCACCGCCCGGTCGGCCTCGCGCAGTTCGGCGGCGGCGGCCTCTGCGGCCAGGCGCGCGTCGTTCCAGCGCACATAGAGCAGGGCGGCCTGAAGGGCGCGGATCTCTGCTGAGATCTTCTTGTATTTCTCGGCTTGGCGGGCTTCGCGCTTCAACCGGTTGAGCGCCGTCTCCAGCTCGCGACCGATGTCGTCCAGCCGGTCCAGATTGGTCTCGGCGGCCTTGAGGCGCAGCTCGGCCTCGTGCCGACGGGTGTGCAGGCCGGCGACGCCGCCCGCTTCTTCCAAGATGCGCCGGCGGTTCTGGGGCTTGGCTGCGATCAGTTCCGAAATTTGACCCTGACGCACCAGGGCCGGGGAGTTGGCGCCGGTCGAGGCGTCGGCGAACAGCAGCTGGACGTCGCGGGCGCGCACCTCCTTGCCGTTGATGCGGTAGGTCGAACCCTGGCCCCGGTCGATCCGGCGCGACACCTCCAGCACGGGGCTGTCGGTAAAGGGCTGGGGCGCACGGCGAGCGGCGTTGTCGATGGTCAGGCTGACTTCGGCGTGGCTGCGCGGAGGACGGCCAGCGGCGCCGGCAAAGATGACGTCGTCCATGCCCTGGCCGCGCATGGCCTTGGCTGAGTTGGCGCCCATGACCCAGCGCAGGCTTTCAAGGACGTTGGACTTGCCGCAGCCGTTCGGGCCGACGACGCCGGTCAGGCCGGATTCGATGTGCACCTCCGCCGGATCGACGAACGACTTGAAGCCGACGAGCCGGAGGCGCTGGAACTGCATCGTCCTGGCGGACTACCGAAGCAGCGGATCGATGGCGGCCGACAGGGCCTCCAGCGAATGCTCCATCACCATCGTCCCGTTGACGAAGAAGGTGGGCGTGCCGGCGACGCCTGCGGCGCGCGCACCCTCGATTTGGGCGTCGAGGGCCGTACGGATGGTCGGGCCGTTCAGGCACGCCTCGATCTGCTCGCGGGTCTTGCCGCTGGCGGCGATACCGGCCGCGAACCAGGGTTGGGCGCCGGTGGTCTGCAGGTTGGCTTGATCGCGCATGAAGACGGCCGCCACGTCGAAATAGCGTTCGGGCGCGGCGCACAGGGCGACCGCAGCCGCGGCGGCGGCGACATTGGCGGGCGCGGTCGGCAGGTTGCGGTGAACCAGCCGGACCTTGCCGGTGTCGATGTATTTGGCCTTGAAGGCCGGCAGCACGGTGTTGTGGAAGTCCGCACAGTGCGAGCAGGTGAAGGACGCGTATTCAATGACCGTGACCGGCGCATTCGCCCGACCCAGGATATGATCCTGGGCCGTGACGGGCGGGGGCGCATCCGCGGCGAGCGCCGGCGTAGCCAAACCGCCGGTCAGGGCGGCGAAGGCGAAACCGGCGGCGATGAAGGCGCGTCGCATCATCTGATTTGACCTCGGTTACTTGGCCAGGGCCGCGTCGATGGCGGTGGACAGGTCGGCCAGGCTGGCGCCTTCGCCGCCGGGCGAGATGACCTGGGTTTCGTTGACGTAGAAGGCCGGGGTGCCGGTCACGCCTTGGGCGCGCGCGGCCTGAACCCGCTTCTCCATGGCGGCGACAGCGTCCTTGTCGGTGACGCAGTCGTTGAACTGCTGCTCGGACAGGCCAGCGGCCTGGGCGGTGCGCAGCAGCCAGTCGCGCGGCGAGGACGTCAGCATCTCCTGCTGCGTCGCCATCAGCTGGTGAACCACGTCGAAATACTTGTCCGGACCGGCGCAGCGCGCCACCAGGAAGCCGGCGGTGGCGGCGTCGACCGGCGGGGTCGGCAGTTCGCGGAAGACGTAGCGGACCTTGTTGGTGTCGACGTATTTGGCCTTGAACGCCGGCCAGGTGTTCTTCTGCCACAGGGCGCAGTGGGGGCAGGTGACCGAGGCGTATTCGACCACCGTGACCTTGGCGCCTTCGGGCGCGCCCAGACCCATGTCGCCCTCGGCCGCACCCTTGGCGCCGCCGCCGCAGGCCGCCAAAGCCATGGTCGCCAGTGCGGCGCCGGTGATGGCCGCACGACGGCTCATGCGGGCGAAGCGGGATTCAGTGTCGGCCATGAAGGTTCCTCGGATCGGATCGTTGGCGATGATCGCGCGATTCCCCGGGAATGGCGCAACCCTGAACTAGTCTGGAACAGGTGCGGCGAAGTTTTGTCAACAGCGCCTTATCCGCGCGCCCAGGCCCGATTGATCGCCGGTGCGGGGATGAAACTTTGCGGCCTGTCCTGGCGGGGCGGCGGATCGCTTATGCCCTGCTGAATGAAGCGCATCGCCGACAGCAGGCCGGACCGCGAGAAGGGCTTGGGGATCACGCCATGCGCGCCCAGGAAGTCCTCGGGGATCATCTTAGGGTTGGCGGTCAGAAAG